>NZ_FXUI01000015.1:0-81218 GCF_900182875.1 Novosphingobium panipatense | reverse complement strand
GTGATCGCGGGGGTATCCCCACCCTTCCGCGCTGCGCTTGTGCAGGGCGGGTGATCCCCCTCCCCCGCGATCAGCCCTCATTGCGCCATTCCCCGGCCCGGCTCGCCGCTCAGGCAGAAGTCGATGGCGCCCATCGCCTTCGGCTCCATTTTAAGAAGGGAATAAGCAGATGAAAAACTTTGCGGAAATGACTCCCGAACGGCTTGCGGCCTATCGTGAGTGTGTTGCGGTGCTCAACGATCAGATGCGCGCGAAGCTGGACAGTCCCGCACCCAATATCGTGGTGATGACGCAAGGCATTCTTGCGCTGGTCGATAGCAACCCGGCGATCGCCATCGCGCGCCAGTTGGAACTTATGTTCATCGTCTCCACCTATTCGGCCTTCAGCGAGGACAACAACCCGCACGGCGAGCGCGATTTCGGTGACTTCGAGTGGCGGGGCACCCGCTGCTATTGGAAAATCGACTATTACGACCGGCAGACGGATTACGGATCGCCCGACCCGGCAGACCCCGCCGTTACCTGTCGCATCCTGACCATCCTGCGCGCAGACGAATACTGATCGGCCACGCGCCGGGGGCGGAACCGACCGCCCCCCTTCCCCCCTAATTGCGAGGAATCGCCCATGTCTTTTGAATTGATGAACCGTGTCCAGATCGATGAGATCACCGCAGGCCGGGATTTGGCCATCGTGCGTTGGCTGGACGCCTTCGACAGCTTCCATCGCCTGAGCGACGAGGCCGCCGGATTGAGCATTGGCGGGGCGCTCTCGCTAACCGCGCCGTCAGGCGACCGCTACAACGATACCGGCTTGACGCGCGCATTCCTCGCAAAAGCCGACCATGAAACATACGACCGGGAAACTCGCAGCACGATCAAGACCAGTGCGCGCGACCATTTCGCCGCGAAGATGACGGCGGCAGTTGATCGGCGGTGCTGGCGGCATCTGCTGGAAACACTTGGCTTTGACCAGCTTCTCGACCGGCAGGCGCGCGAGGAATTTTATTCCGGCCTTGAAGGGGTGCCACCTGCCTTCACGACCGAGAATTGCGCGGCGACGTTCGGCCATATCTGGGAGAACCGGCGCGATATTTATCTGCGCGGGATTGCCAACACCTTTGCGGCGCTGGACCGGCGTTTCCGCTCGCATGATGGTTTCAAGATAGGGAGCCGTCTCATCATCGAGCGCGCGCTAAGCGATAGCGGGCGGTGGTGGAGCGACTATAACCGGCGCGATACCTTGCGGGACGTGGAGCGGGTTTTCCGCGAACTGGACGGGCTAGGCCCCTGCCCCGAAAGCATGAGCATCATCGAGCAGGTGACTTCCGGGCGCGATTATACGCCGTTCGTCATTAACGGCGATTATTTCCGCGTCCGTGTTTTCGGCAATGGCAATCTGCACCTGTGGTTCGAGCGCAAGGATTTGCTCAAGGAGGTGAACAAGCTGCTGGCCGAATATTATGGCGAGGTGATTGGCGACGGCTACGGCACCACCGAAGCAGCCGAAGCGCCGGAATATCATATGACGCCCGCAAAGGATTTCGGGGCGTTCATGTCGTCCGAGGCGGTCGCCCATCGCGTGATCGAAGATGCCCAGATCGGCAAGGGCATGATTGTTCTGGAACCGAGCGCCGGAACCGGCGTGCTGGCCAAGGCAGCGCGCGAGGCCGGGGCGCTGGTGGACTGCATCGAGATTCAGCCCGGATTGGCGCACGAATTGCGGGTGCTGCACGGCTTCGAGGACGTGCGGCAGGCGGATTTCCTAACCCTTTCCCCCTCGCCTTCCTATGATCGCATCATCATGAACCCTCCGTTTGATCGGGGCCGCGATTGCGATCATGTCCGCCACGCCTTCGGCTTCCTGAAACCGGGCGGTATCTTGGTTGCGGTGATGAGCGCGCGCGCCGAATTTCGCGACGACAAGCGGCACCGCGCGTTCCACGAGATCGTGGAGCGTTGCCGTCCCGCCTATGGCTGGCGGAAATGGCACGATCTGCCTGCCGGATCGTTCGCCCATGCGGGGACCAACATCAACACCGTCATTCTGGCGATCAGGAAGCCGGATTGATATTGTCGAAATGCTATGGCTTGCCCTGCGATTGCGCAGGTCAGCTACAGCTTCCCCTTCCCCTTCCCCTTTCCTTTCCCCAGCAGCCGGAAGATGAAGGCGATATGTCCGAAAGCTGCCTATATCGCTGGCCGATGGAACCCTGTGGTTCCACCAGCCCCTTTCCCCACTGATCCCGCGAAAGGAGATCGTGCGATGACGACGAGTAGCAACAGCAACCAGCAGGCTATCGACCTTGCTAATTGCATCAAGGATTGGTGGCAGCAGCACAAGTTCGACACCACCGGAGAGCGCGGAGAATGGAACCTCTACGACGATGAGCCGGAATTTGTGACGATGGCAAAGAGGATCATAGGCGATTGGGAAAAGCCGTCCGACGATTGAAGGCTGCGCATCCCAGAGGTCCGCGCAGCCGTGATCTTCCTAAGCTGTCTTGAGGCCCGAAGGCGAACGCGCTCCCCAATAGCGCCGTAGAGAGCCTTCGGGCTTCGGAGGTCCGGACGACAACCCCCTTCCCATCGACCGCGCGACTATGCACATGCATAGTCGCGCGGCCTTCATACCGTTCGAATCAACGGCGAACGCAGATTTTGATGTGTTCCACAGCCGGATAGCCAAACAGTTCATTGATTCGGGCGATCAGTTCGGGGATTTCTTTGCGCAAGGCGGTCGCCTGCGCCCGATCGGTCGCTACATCGAGAACCCCCCGCGCGCGACTGCCGGGAGGGTGGCGCAGCGTCATCGGTGTCGTATGTTGCGCGAGCGCTGGACCGACAATTTCCGGCCAGCGTGCAACCAATTCCGAACGGCCGAACCCCATATGGCGCATGACAGGCGCGGCGACGGTGCGCAGAAGGTCGCCGATCGCCATCGCCTCCCCTCCGCGTTCGTCGCGTCGTCCGAATCCTTCGCCGTCCTTCATGCTTGCCATCTTGCCACGGCGGCCCCGGCCCGTCGAGAAATGGCGTGTCGCCATTTCGGCGCGGCGCGACTATGCACATGCATAGCCGCGCCGCGCCTGCCACCATAGGCGACCTTCGACAAAGAGCATGAAGTATTGAGTTCATTAAGCTGTTGGCCTATGGTCCTGCCCCGCGTTCCTCTTCGAGACGCAGAAAAAGGACGGACGGTTTGAACGAGCGAAAGTCGGCCGCGAGCGGCGTCGATGCGATGGACGAGGATGCAATCGTCCAGATCCGCGTCACGAAGGCGCTGCGCAACGAGATCGCCCGGATCGCGTTGGATCGGGGCGGGATGACCTTTCGCGCGCTCATTTTGTCGGCGCTCAAGACCACTTACGGGCTGGAAGTTGCCGATTCCGATCTACGCGACCGGCGCGGGCGGCAACCTGGAGAGGGCGCAGGGCAAGGAGATGGGTGATGTCTGATTATTTTGCGGCGAATCCCGACCATGCCATCCTTGTCGGCATCATCGGCTTCTTCGCCTTGTCGTATTTTTTCGGCAGATCGAGGCGGCGTCGGCGCGGAGATCGTGCCGCCGAGGAATATTATCAGCGGATGTTGCGGGGCGGTTGGCGAGACGATGGCTAAGAGAGACGGAAAAGCTGGTATCCGACCGATGCAGACGATCGTAATCAACAACCGCAAGGGCGGCGTTGGCAAGACCATGCTGGCGACGCACCTTGCATGGTTCTTGGCCGAAGATGACGCGAGGGTGCTGTTCATCGACCTTGACGCTCAGGGCAACGGGTCGCGCACGCTTGCGGCCGCGGGCAGGGGAGGGCGATCGTCGGACCTGTTCGATCCTGATGCCAAAATCGAATTGACGGGCGCTCCTGGCCTCACCGTGCTCGAATCAGATGAAACGCTTGATATCGTCCAACTCCAAGACGTTCAGCAGATGGTGAAGGCATTCAATGCTTTTCCTCCGTTATTCGATTATTGTGTCATCGATACTCCGCCGACGTGGGGTGCGCTGAATTTCGCTGCGTTGACTGTTGCGGATCATTTGGTCGCCCCGATCGAGATGAAAGACTACGCGCTTGATGGTGTCGAACAGCTTCTGAAAACCATTCAGGCGGCGGAGCAAAGTGGCCGGGGAGGGCGTAAGATCAACTTTCTTGGCCTCCTGCCGTCTCGGTTCAACAGCCATAGTCCGCGCGAAAAGGAGAATGTCGCGGAGATCGTGCGGACGATCGGAACGAGCATGGTGTTCAACGGCCTGTTGGCGCAGCGCGACGGCTATGAAGAGGCCGTGTCGCAGGGTGTGCCAGTCTGGACCCTCAAAAAGCGGGCGGCAATGGTTGCAGGGCAGGAAATGCGCTTCGTGCTGTCCCAGATCCGCGACCGTATGGATGGCCTTCCGGCCAAGGAGATCGTGTAGTGAGCAGTTTCAGGGAGCGAGCGGCGCAGATCAGCGGCGTTCTTCACGCGCGGACGGCCGAGGCTGCGGTGCAGGAACTGGCGTTGGACGATGTGATCCCCGATCCGGAGAATCCGCGCCGTGACTTTGATGAGGAGGAACTGGCCAAGCTGGCGAAATCGATCGAACGACGCGGGGTTCTACAACCGATTACCGTCCGGCCCGCAGATAAGGACGGAAAGTTTGTCATTCGTTTCGGGGAAAGGCGTTGGCGGGCCTCGAAAATCGCGGGCAAGCCGACGATTCGTGCGATTGTTTCCGAAACCGCCAGCGAAACCGACAATCTTGTTGAGCAGGTTATCGAGAACGAGCAGCGGGCGGACCTGCGCACCAGCGAAATGGTCGAGGCGGTGCAGCGGCTATTGCAGAAGGGTTGGAGCAAGACGGCCATCGCGGAGGAGCTGAGCTGCAAGCCTGCCGAGATCACGCAATTCGCGGCGGTCCCCGAAATGGCGGATTATCTGCGCGAACTGATCGACGTTTGGCCCCGGCGAGCGCTCTACGATCTTCACATCGCCTCCCGCAAGCATTCCGACGCGATCAAGCGGTTTGTGGCATCACGGCGTGAGCAGGGCGTGACCACCGCGGCGGTCGCCGGTTTCGTGCGAGGGCTTAAAGACCCGCAGCCCCCCAAAGCGGTTGCCCCGGTCGAAACTCCTGCCCCGCCATCTTTCGAAACGGCGAGCGAGGAGCACGGCGGTCCCGATCCGGCTGAATCCGATTCAGTGCCTGCATCGGTTAGGGGGAAGGGGAGGCGTAAGGCAGTCGCCCCTGCCGCCCCGGTTGCCCCGATCGTAACCGTTATCGTGGGCGGCAGGAATGGACGGCTGATCTTGCCCGATACGGTTTCCGTGCTGTTCGAAGGCGCAGACGGGCCGGTGACGGTGGCCGCCAGCGAAGTCCGGCTTATCGGCGCAGCTTCCTGATTTTCGCACCGAACGAGCTTTTCTCGCGCACGACTATGCATGTGCATAGAGGCGCGGTCCGCACGTCAACCTGAAACGCACAACGCGCCTGGCGGGGAGGGTCGCCGGCGTGAGGCTATGCATGTGCATAGTGAAAGGGAAAGGGAAAGACTCTAAATGCTTGATGGCGGGATAGGCTTGCAGCCGGGCTTGTAAAACATTAGAGCTATTATGTGACATTTTTCGGGGTCCGCCTTCCTGCCGACTTGGCTCGGCGTTTCGACCGCGTGGCAGCGGGGCAGGGCGGTCGTTCGGTCTTGCTCCGAAAGGTGATCGAGCGAGCCACAGCAGACGCAGGGGAGGCAGAAGCGCCCGCTGCCGGCCCCGTGCGTCGGTCCCGTCGCGTCGAAATCCGGTTGTCCGATGAGGAGCTTACGTTGCTTGACCAGGCCGCCGCAGAACGCGGGCTTACGCGCAATGTCTGGGTCGCTACGTTGGTGCAACATCGGCTCCGTGACGACACGCCACCGGCGCTCCCGGAGCGGCAGGCCCTTGCCGATGCTTGGCGGCAAATCAGGCGGGTCGGCCTCAATATCAATCAGGCGGTCCATGCCCTTCATTCCGCGACGATGACAGACTCCCGGCTTGATCTTGCGCGCGAGGCGGCGCGGGTCGCGGCCATGCGCGAAGATGTGGCTGAGCAGACGCGCGCGATCGGTCAGGCGCTCAAGGGCGACCTGTCCTACTGGAGAGGCGATAATGAACGAGGATGATGTGCTCGCGCTGCCTTCGCTCATGGAGGCATGGCGGCCGCCTGTAGGCGGCAAGCGATCCGTGAGAGGGGCCACCCTGCGTATATCGAGCGGGCGGGGAAGGGGACACACAGCGGACAATGTGCGCGCGAAGCTGGCGCGCATCGTGCGTAAGGCGCCCGAGGTGGTGGTCAAGGTTTCGGGGCGACAGCGCGGCGGGGGCCATCTGAGTGCCCATCTCGAATATATAGGACGTCACGGCAAACTGGACGTCGAGACGGGCGATGGAGAGCGGATCGCCAGTGTCGCAGGGTTATGGGAACTGGCGGCCGAATGGGAAGCGCTGGACGACGCTACCAATCGGGGCCGGTCGCGTCCGACGTCCATATCCATGGTGCTGTCCATGCCAGCAGGAATCCCGGCTGATATCGTTCACGACGCCGCACGAGCCTTTGCGCGTGTCGAGCTGGGGGAGCGATTCAGCTACGCCATGGCGCTCCATACTGATACCGGCCACCCGCACGTCCACATCACGGTTGCGGCCGAAGGCTATCAGGGGGTGCGGTTCAATCCGCGCAAGGCGGACTTGCACGCATTTCGTGAGAGCTTCGCCCATGAATTGCGGGCGCGCGGCGTAGAGGCAGAAGCAACGCCGAGACGTGCCCGTGGCATCGTCCGGAAGGCTGATCCATCGGCAGTGCGACATATCGAGCTGCGTGGCCACCGCAGGCCAAAGGATAGGGGAGGGGAGTCGGTTCGCCTTCGACGCCGAACGTTGGACGAGGCGGTTCGGATCGCACGCGCGCCGGAGCCGGAGTATCGGCCTCAGGACGATCAGGCATTACGACGCCAGCAGGCGATCAGGGGAGCCTATGAGGAAGCGGCGCGGGCGCTTGACGGGAGTGGTAGGTCGCAGGACCGGGCGCTAGCAGCGGAGGTCCGCAATTTTGTCGCGGATATGCCGTTGCCGCTCTCGCGACGTCTGGCACTGGCGGTCCAGATCGGCCAACGTGATCGGCGCGTAGTGGCGGGGCAGGGGAGTGACCTTGAGCGCGGGGGCGACAAGAAGGGAACCGAGCGCGGGGCTGATCGCCGTGAGCCAGCGCCAGATGACCGGGGCGGCCGCCGGCGCTAGTCGGAAAGCGTTGGCAAGATGAAGCCTGCGTATTTGGGCAACTGTTAGTGTGTGAACGGTTTAGCGGCTCGACGACCCTTCGACCCCGAGCGTTCGCGCGGCGAGTTGTTCCGCGTCAGCAAAGGAGCCGACAAAGGCTGTCGGGTAGGGAAAGGCTATTGATGCGCGATTGCTGCGTTCCTCCATGAACTTGCGTTCTGCCGCATCTTCGACGACGTAGATGGCAAGTTTGACCTTGGCAGCGAGGGTTTCGCGGCGCGCTTTTAGCCAGAGTGCGAGCGGCTTACCCGCTTCCGGCCCTGGCCGTTGCGCGGCGTCCAGAATCACGACAACCGCGTCATGCTTTTCGATCAGGGCATCGTAGGCTTGGGTCCATGCGTTCCCATCATCTTCCGTTTCCATGACGCGTGTGCCGGAGCGATAAATGCCTGGACCGAGCGGGACAAAAAAGCTGTTCATATTACAGATTCCATATTGCGAGTCTTTCGCAATAGATATGCGCGGCCGGGCCAGCGAGCAAGCTGTCAGGCTAAGGGTAGCATGGTCAGGCGGTTACGCTTGCAAGACGGGAAGCCGCATACCGAGGCGCTTTAGCTGTTGCGCTGCGCCGATCATTTCTTTCCGTAAGGCGGATCGCAACTCCGCGTCGATCATAGGCCCGACCATCGGACAGTTGGCGGGGATCTTGCGGCGCTGTGCGAGAGCGAGGCAGGTCAGAAAATTCCATTCATCACGCGAGACCGAGCCGGCTTCCCGAATGGCGATGTCGAGGCCGACAATCATCAAGAGGCCGCACAGGCGGCCGAGCTGAACGAGAGCGTGACGATCGCCACCGACAGCAGCGAGCGCCGCCGCCCCCATCTCTATCGTGCGGCTGTCGCCGGCCAAATTTCGGATCAGCCTGAGAACCCATTGAGCGGAGTGACCGAGCATGTCAGCAGAACGCGGGATGAGCGAATGGGCTGGTGGCGGAAGGTCGTTATTCTTTGAACGCCTCCGCTGCACCGCTCACTCTCCATGATTGTCATCATTCCGCGAGGCGCGGCGTGACATCTTGTCGTTCGTGGCGGCCCTGAAAAATGGGCAAAACCCCTGCATGGAACAGTGGTCTTTTCCGAACCTTAAGGGAATCTTATGGCCAGTATCATGCGCGACAGTCGTTTGATCCAGATTGGACCTATTCCGCCGGAGCGAAATTTCGGCGCCGCATCGTAGAGAGATTAACCGGCCCGCTTTGTGCTCAGTGCGCTGTCTGGAATATGGATTGCGGCAATCAGGCCGGACGGTTCCGCACAGCGGAGATCCAAGCGGCCTCCCACCGAGCCGATCGCCGCTTCGACGATCGAAAGGCCAAGACCGCTACCGGGAACATCGGTGCCATTACCGCGCTCGAAGCGACGGCGGAGGCGATCCCTTTCTTGCAGCGGAATGCCGGGACCAGCATCGGTGACGCGCAGTTCCAGACCGCTATCCTTCGCGCATGTGATCCGCACGAGTCCCCCGGACACCCCGTGAAGGATGGCATTCTCGACCAGATTGCCGATCGCGAGCACCAGCACTTCGGGCTCGATCGCGATAAGAAGATTGCGGCAAGTCGCATCGATGTCGAGCCTCACGCCATTCGCGCGTGCAAGCGGCTCATAGGTCTGGGCAATCTCATCAAGCACCCTACCAAGTTCAGCGCGGGGCGGGGGATCGCTGCGCACGCGCCCTTCCTCTCGCGCGAGGTCGAGAAGTTGGCGGACGAGACGGCTCGTGCGATCGACCGAGAAGGCGATGCGTTCGAGGGCGTGATCGCGCATCGCGCCATCGCTCGCCCGGCGTGCCACTTCGGCCTGGGTCTTGAGGCCCGCGAGCGGAGTCAGCAGTTCATGGGCTGCGTTCGCCACGAAATCCCGTTCCGCGCGGCGAGCGGCATCGAGGCGAGACAGCAGACCATCCATCGCGTTCACGACCGGAGCCAGCTCGTTTGGCGCATTGGTAATTCCGAGCGGGGAAAGCATGTCCGGCGAGCGCGCCTCGATAGTCCGAGCCAGCTTGTCCAACGGGCGCAGGCCGCGCGAGATGCTAAGCCAGAAGAGGATGGCGAGGGCGATCAACCCGACGATCGCAGGCAGCAACAATCCCGTAATCATGCTGGAGATCAGTTTGTCGCGAACGATCAGGTTGTCGCCGACCATGACTCGGATGCCGCGTTCGGGATCGACATGGGTATAGACCCGCCAATGTCCGTCCCCGATCGCGCGTTCGGAGAATCCGGGCTTGCCGCTGGCGAGCGGCGACGTGGGCGTGCTGCCGGAATGACTGAGGAGTTCGCCGCGCAAGGACCAGATTTGGCAAGACAGTTGCCGGTCGTAGGGCGTGCGAGGCACACGTTGCGCGATCGCCGAGGCGGGGACATTGAGCGCCGCGACCATCCGGGCCGCTTCCACCAGACGGCTATCGAGCACCTTTTCGACTTTGGCGCGGGTGGAAAGCGATGTCCAAGCGGCTGCGCCGGACCACACGAGCATGGTGACGGCCGCGACCAGCGCGAACAGGCGAACACGCAGCGAGTTCATGGACGAGCGATCCGATAGCCCTCGCCGCGAACCGTCTCGATCCAATTGCGACCGAGTTTGGAGCGGAGCTTGTGGATATGGACCTCGACCGCGTTGCTCTCGACCTCCTCTTGCCAACCATAGATGCGATCTTCGAGCTGGGCGCGTGAGAGGATATGGCCCGGATGCGCGACGAGGGCGTGGAGAATGGCATATTCGCGGCGGGAGAGGGGGATTTCCTGCCCGTCCAGCCGGACTTCGCGGCGCGCTTCATCGATCGTCAGCGCGCCCACGACAATCTCGCTATGCGCGCGCCCGTTGGACCTGCGCAGCAACACCCGCAGGCGCGCCGACAACTCCGCAAGATCGAATGGCTTGCCGAGATAATCATCCGCGCCGCCATCCAGTCCGTCGATGCGATCCGAAACGAGGTTGCGCGCCGTCAGCAGGAGAATGGGTGTCGTGATGCCCTCCGCCCGCCATTCGGTGAGCAGATCCAGACCCGAACCGTCGGGCAGGCCGATATCGAGCACGATCGCCGCATGATCGCCGCTGGCGATGCCGGCGCGCGCGTCGGCGCAGCTTGCGACCGCATCGACCTCGAATCCATCGAGGCCAAGCCCGGCGACCAAGCCATCGCGCAGCACATCATCATCTTCGACCACCAGTATTCGCATCGTTCCTTCCGTTCAGGTCGCCAGCTTACCGCACACTTAAGGCGTGCGCTAAGCCTGTCTTAAGTTTGCCATCCAATCATGGGAATGATGGACGGCGTCATTCAGCTTGGCCCCTTGATGCTCGCGAGCGATCGGTTGTTCGCGGTCGCGGCGCTGTGGCTGTTTCTCAGCGCCGGCACATGGATTGGCGCGCGCACTGAGAGTCGGGCGGCGCGCGCGGCATGGGTCGCCGCGCTTGCGGGTGTCCTTGTCGCACGCCTTGCCTATGTCGCGGAGAATTTCACGGCTTTTGCGGTCGAACCCTGGACCATCCTCGCATTCTGGCAGGGCGGTTTCACCATCTGGGCGGGCGTGGCCGCCGCGGCCGTCATGGTGGCCTTGTTGCTTGGACGGCAACGCGCGACGGGCGGGTTGCTTGCGTCGCTCGCCGCGCTGGCGCTGACGCATATGGGCATGATGCACTGGCTTGCACCGCCCGCCCGTCCGCTGCCCCAAGGCATTGTCCTGGCCCAAATGGACGGTCAGTCGCTCCCGCTCGACAGTTTGCGCGGGCGACCGTTCGCGCTCAATCTCTGGGCGACCTGGTGCCCACCCTGTCGCCGCGAAATGCCGATGCTGATCGACGTGGCCAGCGGCTCGAAGGTGCCGATCCTGCTGGTCAACCAGCGCGAGGGGCAAGCCGCGATCACCGCCTATCTGAAACGCGAAAAGCTCTCTGCGGCGTCTATCGCCGTCGATCCCACCGGCTCATTGAGCGAGGCCACCCAGGCGCAGGCGTTTCCTACGACTCTCTTCGTTGATGCTACCGGACGGATACGCTCGATCCATGCCGGTGAAATCTCACGCGCCGCCCTGACTGCGGCAATCCGTGATCTTGAAAGGAATCCGATATGAAGAAATTACCCCTGATCGGCGCAATGAGCGCCATCGCGCTTGTCGCCGGCGTTGCAGTCCTCCGGGCCGGTGACGACGGCGCCCACGCCCAATCAGCCACCGGCAGCGTTGATGCGCAGGCGTCGGCCGAGGGCGAGCGCATCCGGCACGAGATCCAAAACGATCCTGTTGCGCCGACCGTTGCGCCGCAGGGCTATGATGTGACGATCGTTGTGTTCTCCGATTACCAGTGCCCCTATTGCCGCAAGGTCCACCCGGCGCTGGAAGCCCTGTTGCGTGAGGACAAGAAGGTGAAGCTGGTCTATCGGGACTGGCCGATCTTCGGGGCGCCCTCCACCGAAGCCGCCCGGGCCGCCATCGCGTCCCAATATCAGGGCAAGCATGCTGCATTCAACGATGCCCTCATGCAGTCACAGGGGAAGCTTAGTTCGGAATCGATTAGGGCGGCCGCCGATCGCGCTGGCGTCGATTGGGCGAGATTGCAGAGGGATTTGACCCAGCATCGCACCGAGATCGACCAGGCGCTTGGCCGCACGAGCCGCTATGCCGCGATGATGGGGCTTTCAGGAACGCCGGGCTTGCTGATCGGCAATTATCTGATCCCCGGCTCGATCGATCTGGCCAATCTGCGCGAAGCGGTGACTCTCGCTCGCTCGCAGGGTCAACAGATGCAAGAGCCGCGTCCCGCCGCTGGATGACCCGGCAGCGCTGCGCTTCCGCTTTATGGAAGCGCGGCCTGCCCGGATGTCTCCGCCCCACCGCCGATAGCCCGGACCAGCGCGATCGCGGCCCTTTGCTGATCGACCGACACCCGTATGTTGTCCTGCTGCGCCGCGAGCGAAGCCGCCTGTGCCGTCGTGACTTCGAGATAATCGGCCGCGCCCTCGCGATATCGGTCGAAAGCCAGTTCCTCCGTCCGCCTCGCCGCTGCCGCACCCTCACGTTGCCGGACATTCTGCCGTTCAAGTGAGCCTATCCGGGCAAGCGCGTCCTCAGTCTCGCGGAAGGCGTCCAGCACAATATTGCGATAGTTCGCCGCCAGTTCCTCATATTGGGCCTTGCTGAGCGCGAGACGGGCCTTGCGCCGCCCCCCGTCAAACAGGTTGAGGACAGCGCTTAACGGTCCCAATCCCCAGAAGCTGGTAGGCGCGCTGATAATCGGCGCATCTGTGGCCTGAAAGCCGCCAGTGAGGCCCAACGAGATATCTGGATAGAAAGCGGCCCTGGCTACACCGATCCGGGCATTCGCGGCCGCAAGGCGCCGCTGCGCGGCCGCGATGTCCGGGCGTCTCTGAAGCAGCTCCGAAGGCAACCCGCTGGGATAGGCGGGGAGGGTGGCGGGACGCACCTGCGCGGCCAAGGTGAAGGTCGAGGGCATTTCACCGACGAGCACCGCAATCTGGTGTTCGAGTTCGGCATGTTCGGCCTTCAGCGCTTCGGCGCGGGCTGCGGCGATGGAGAGTTGCGTCTGTGAACGGCTGACGTCGACGCCCGACGCAATACCCCCATCATGGCGCGTGACGATAAGCTGGTGCGCACGGTCATAAGCCGATACCGTCCGTTCCAGCAGCACTTGTTCCGCCTCGATGCCGCGAAGGCGGATATAGGCGTCCGCGACCGCCGCCTGGAGGCTGAGGCGCGCCGAGCGCAGGTTGGCGGCTTCCGCATCGGCATCGGCTTGCGCGGCCCGCACGGTGTTGCGCACACGGCCCCACAGATCGAGTTCATAGGATAGCGCGCCGCCCAGCATGAATTGATTGGCCGTCACCGGATAGCCGGGACCAATGGGGCGTCCGGCCGACAGCCTCTCTCGCGAGGCGGACCCTTGCGCGTCGAGCGTTGGATATTGCGCGGCGCCGGCGGCCCGCGCGTTCGCCACCGCCTGATCGTAGCGGGCAAGCGCTGCGGCGAGGGTAGGGGT
Source organism: Novosphingobium panipatense (assembly GCF_900182875.1). Lineage (NCBI taxonomy): Bacteria > Pseudomonadati > Pseudomonadota > Alphaproteobacteria > Sphingomonadales > Sphingomonadaceae > Novosphingobium > Novosphingobium panipatense. Next base: position 67,944 of record NZ_FXUI01000015.1, on the reverse strand, counting down.
GGCGGTATCGACCCTCGCCATCAGGCCGTCGAGGACAGGATCATCGAATGCGCGCCACCAGTCGCCACGATCAAGCGTGTCGGCGGGCCCTGCCACCGTCCATCCGTTCTCGTGCTTGTAGGAGGCCGGCACAGCCATCGTTGGCGGTTCTTGTGTGCTGACGGTCGCGCAACCGGCGAGGCCGAGGGCGGCGAGGGGCAGGAGACTAGCTTTTCGCATTGCTGGCCTTCGGCGTGTTGGCGCGCACCACGCGGACCTGATCGCCTTGAACGAGGGAGTCGGGCGGCGTCAGAACGATCCGGTCCTGCGCGCTTACGCCGGACAGGATTTCGATCGTCGTGCCCTGATCCCGGCCAACCGTCACGGGGCGCATTGAAACGCGGCCATTGCGATCGATGACCGCGACCCGCGCGCCGTCCGATCCCAAGATCAACGTGCTTGCGGGAAGCTGGAAAGTCCCGGCCGCGCCGGAAACCGGAATCCGGACGTCGACATAGGCGCCGGGACGAAGCTGGCGGTCACGATTGTCCACCAAAAATTCAACGAGCATCGTGCCGGAACGGCGCTCGACGGCTTCGGCGGTGCGGACCAGCACGGCATCGATTTGCTGGCCGGGCTGCTCCGGCAGCGAGAATTGCGCCCGCACCCCTTCAGCGAGGCTGTGCGCGAGAGTCTGGGGCACGCGGACATAGAGCCGAAGGCGGCGCACGTCCGCGATCGTGAACAGCGGTTCGCCTCCGGCGCTGCCCGCATTGACCAGCGCGCCGAGCTGGGCAGATCGGTTCGTCACCACGCCGTTGAAGGGCGCCTTGAGCTGCGTGAAGCCGCGCATGGCGCTCAGACGGCCGACATTGGCCTGTGCAGCCCGCGCGCGCGCATCGATCGAGGCGAATTGGCCGTGCTTTTCGTCGCGCTCCTGCCGCGACACCGCATCCTTGGCCAACAGGCTTTCCCATCGCTGGGCGCTGATCTGGGCCAGTTCGCGATCGGCAACCGCCGTCTGGTAATCGGCCCGCGCCTGTGCAAGCTGCTGGTCAAGTTCGGGTGCTTCGAGCACCGCGAGGGTTTGCCCGGCGCGAACCGTATCACCGATATCGGCACGCCATGCACTGACATAGCCACTGACCCGCGCATTGATTTCGGCGCGGTTCCAGGCTTCGAGCGTTCCCGGTAGAACGACCTGTCCCGCTTCGGCAGGTTTAGGTTGGATCACGCTTACGTTCGTCACCGCGTTTTCGGCCGCGATGGTCGCTTGTTCGCGTTCGGCCGCGCTGCGTGCGACAAGGCCGCCGCCGACCAACGCGAGAACGAGAAAGCCGCCAGCACCAGCGTAACGCCAGACTTTCTTTCGGGAAGGTTGGTCAGACATGATTGAGTTCCAATTCTCGTCCATGTGATGCAGGCGCACCCTTGCGATGCGCGAAGCTGAAGAGTGCGGGCACGAACACGAGCGTCGCGACCGTCGCGAAAATGAGGCCGCCGATAACGGCGCGGCCCAGCGGCGCATTCTGTTCGGCGCCTTCGCCGATCCCGATCGCCATCGGCGCCATGCCGATGATGATTGCGAGCGCGGTCATGATGACGGGCCGGAAGCGCACGGTCGCGGCATCAAGCGCGGCCTGGATCGCATCGCCCGTTTCAGCGAGGCGTTCCCGCGCGAAGCTGACGACAAGGATGGAGTTGGCTGTTGCGACCCCCATGCACATGATCGCGCCGGTCAAGGCTGGCACGGAGATCGTCGTGCCGGTGAGGAACAGCATCCAGACGATACCCGCAAAGGCGGCGGGGAGCGCGCCGATGATGACGAGCGGATCGACCCAGCTTTGGAAATTCACGACGATGATGAGGTAGATGAGCGCAATAGCGCCGATCAGCCCGAAGGCGAGGCCGGAGAATGCCTGGTTCATCGTCTGATACTGACCGCCGACGGTTACATTGACGCCCTTGGGGCGTTCTTTCTCCAGACCCTCGATGGCTCGCTGGATGTCATTCACGACCGCGCCAAGGTCGCGTCCCTGGGCGGTCGCATAGAGATTGACCATGGGCTGAATATCGGAGCGGCTGACCACGGAGAACGTCGTGTCGCGCGAGACACGGCCCAGACCGCCCAGAGTTTGCGATTCCGAAGTCGCCGACGACGAGATCGGGAGCGATTCCAGAGAGTCGATCGAATCCACCCGCATTTCCGGAACCTGCGCGACCACGGGATAGGAGACGCCGTTTTCCGGATTTAGCCAGTAAACCGGGGCCGTTTGCGCGGTTCCGGCAAGGGCTGTGGCGACATTGTTGGTAACGTCGCGCTGGGTTAGCCCGACCTGAGCGATCCGCGCCCGATCGATATCCACATTGATTTGCGGAGAACGCGACGATTGCTGGATGCGCGCGTCAGCGAGGCCGGGAACGGTGCGAATGCGCTGCAACAGCTTTTTGGCATAAGCCTCATTGGCGGCGAGGTTGCGCCCCTTGATCTGAATGTCGATCGGGGCAGGGGAGCCGAAGTTGAGGATCTGGCTGGTGATATCGGCGGGCAGGAAGGCGAAGTCGATGCCGGGATAGCTCTTGGGCAGCTCGCGGCGCAGCGTCGCGACGTGATCGTCCGTCGGCGCATGATCGCGCTGAAGGGTAATCAATATATCGCCTTCATGCGGGCCGACCGTGCCGGAATTATTGTAGATGACGTTGAGCGGCGCGGTCGAGAGGCCGATATTGGCAACCATCGACTTGATTTCCTTCGGCGGGATCAATTCGCGCACCCGCTTTTGCACCTGGGAGAACATGGCCGCGCTATCTTCGAGGCGGGTTCCGACCGGCGCGCGGACATGGAGGGTGATTTGCCCTGAATCGACGCTGGGGAAGAAGTCGCGGCCCAGCGTCGGAATGAGAGCCAGCGACGCGACCATCACGGCAAGGAAGGCAGGCATGAAGATCCCGCGGACGACGAGAATGCGGGAAAGCAGACTGCCGAACCGATCCTTGCGATGATCGAACCAGGTCGAGAAGCGATGCTGGAACCGCACCAGCGGATTGCGCGACGTCGCCCGCTTTTCCTCATCGCCATGGTGATGAGGCCGCAGCAGATACATCGCCATCGTCGGGATCAGGGTGCGCGAGAGGATGAAGGAGGCGATCATGGCGAAGACCACCGCCAGCGCCATCGGCACGAACAGATAGCCCGCCACGCCCGGCAGGAAGAACATCGGCACAAAAACGATGCAGATACAGGTGACGGCGACGAAGGCGGGCGTCACGATCTGCGCAGCGCCATCCATGATCGACTTGAGCACCGGCTTTCCTTTTTCGAGGTGCCAGTTGATGTTCTCGATCGTGACCGTGGCATCGTCGACGAGGATGCCGATCGCCAGCGCCAGTCCGCCCAGCGTCATGATGTTGAGTGTGTTCCCGGTCGCGCCAAGCGCAAAGAGCGCCCCCAGCAGCGCCAAGGGAATGGTGGCGACGATGATGACCGTCGACCGCCACGAGCCGAGAAAGAGCAGGATCATCAGCGATGTCAGCAGCGCGGCCAGGACGCCTTCATAAGCGACGCCGGACACCGCTGCCTTCACCAGCACCGATTGATCGCCGATAAGCTGGACGTTCAGGTTCCCCGGCACACCTTCCATGATGGCAGGCAGGCGGTCGCGGATCGTATCGACGATGGTGAGTGTAGAGGCCGCCCCGCTCTTGAGGACGGTCATCAACGCCGATCGCTGCCCTTCGACCTGAACGATATTGGTCTGTGGCGGGGCGCCGTCGCGCACCTGGGCGATATCGCGCATGAAGATGGTGGCGCCGTCGACAACCTTGATCGGCAGGTTGTTGAGCTGTTCGACCGATTCCGGCGCGCTGTTGAGGCGAACATTATATTGAAGGCCGCCGATCTTGGCGAAACCCGCCGGCGTGATTTGCGTCTGCGAGGCGATCGCGGCGCCGACGTCGCTTGCCGAAAGGCCCTTGGAGCGCAGGGCTTCCGGGTCGATGTCGATCTGGATTTGACGCTGCTTGCCGCCGTAGGGGAACGGCATGGCAACGCCGGGCACCGTGACAAGCTGGGGACGGATCTGATTCACGCCCAGATCGTAGAGCTGCTGTTCGCCCATACCCTCGCCGGACAGGGCAAGCTGCACGATCGGCACGGTCGAGGCGTCGTAGTTGGTAATCATCGGCGGCACGATGCCGGGCGGCATTTGCCGTAGGATGGTTTGCGAAATGGACGTGACCTGCGCGGTCGCGGTGCGAATATCAGCACCGGGTTGGAAGTAGATCCGCACGACCGCGATGCCGTTCAATGACTGGCTTTCGATCCGGTCGATATCGTTGACGGTCGTGGTCAGCACCCGCTCGAATGGATTGACGATACGGCCAGCCATATCTTCGGGCGAAAGACCGTTATAGCTCCAGGCGGTGGCGATCACCGGCACGCCGATGCGCGGGAAGATGTCGACGGGCATCCGAAGGACCGACAGCAGGCCAAGCCCGAAGATCAGGATGGCCATGACAATGAAGGTCAGGGGGCGCGTGAGCGCGATCCGCACCAATGCGATCATGGGCGGCCGCTCCACCGGCGACTGTAAACTATGAGCATTGCAGATTCCTCCCGCGTTGCGCGGGGGAAGACAGGCTCTAGCTTAAGGCTGTCTTATCGCGTGGAAAGCGCGCGGCGGGTTATTGCAAATAGTGATGAAGCGCACCGAAGGGACGTTAAGCAGCGAGCGACGCAGTGGCTTCGTCGAATGTCGATGGATCACCAAGAACATTCGCTAGCAGCATCGCGCCTTCCAGCGCGGCCAACGTCTGCACGGCTTTCGCGTGCGAAAGTCCACGTTTTTCGAGCTTTTCCAAGCATAGCTGGAAAAAGCGCCGGGCTTCTATCATGACTTCTTCCGGAAGGTCGTGAGAGGTGGCGCCGAGCACCCCGCACAGGCACATTTTACCATCGCCATGAAGCGCGCGGCGAAAAGCCGTGATCCAAGCTTCGATCTCGGTGCGGCCCGGCACCGCCTCTTGATCCAATGCTGACAAAAACCGCTCTGTATAGCGGCGGGCGACCGACGCGGCCAAACGCTCCTTCGTGGGGAAATGGTAATGAACGCTGGCGCTTTTGACGCCGACATCGGCCGCGATCTCGCGAAAGCTGAATCCGCTATATCCCGCTTTGCGTATCCGCCGCTCGGCGGCATCCATGATGGCATCGGCTGTTTCGCTCAACATTCCCCGTCCTCGATCTATCTTCTGATAGATAGGGGTTGCAGCTAGGCATGGCAAATACTAGATGGCCAATCTACCTATTGATAGATAGAGGAGGTGAATATGCGTTTTGATGGACAGGTCGTTGCGATCACCGGAGGTGGTTCGGGGATCGGAAAGGAAACCGCGACGCGCTTCGTTGCAAAAGGAGCCTATGTTGCGATCAACGGCCGCGACATAGGAAAACTCGAAGCCGCGGCGCGCGAGATCGATCCAAGCGGGCAAAAAGTGATCGTCTCTGCTGGAGATATTGCCGATCCGGCGACTGGCGCTGCGCTGGTGGAAGCCGCCGTCTCGCGCTTCGGTAAGCTCGATGTGCTGGTCAACAACGCGGGCGTTTTCAACCCCAAGCCTTTCCTCGACCTTACCGAGCAGGACTATGATTGGTATCTGGACACGATTCTGAAGGGCAAGTTCTTTACCGCGCAAGCGGCTGCGAAAGCGATGAAAGAAAAGGGTGGCGCCATTGTCCAGACTGGCTCCATGTGGGCGATCCAGGCCATCGGTGCCACGCCCTCCGCAGCCTACTCCGCCGCCAATGCGGGTGTCCACGCCATGGTCCGGAATCTAGCCATTGAACTGGCGCCCTACAAGATTCGCATTAACGCCGTGGCTCCGGCCGTCGTCGAAACGCCTGTTTACAATACCTTCATGACCGATGAGCAAGTGAAGGAGACTTTGCCGACCTTCGATGCATTCCACCCATTGGGGCGTAACGGTCAGCCGGGCGATGTGGCTGAGGCGATCCTGTTCTTCGCCTCGAAGGAGGCATCGTGGATTACGGGGACCATCCTGCCCGTCGACGGCGGCGTTACCGCGGGTCGACAGTAACCCGGTCACGAGTATCAAACGGTTGCTTGGATCATGGCTGCTGATGGAGCGGTCATGATCCAAGCCAAGTTTCGACGCCATGTTCCGGGGCGGTGCTTTCGCTTTCAGGACAGGTTCTCCGATGAATTTTCTTGTAGGCGGCGGATAACCTCGATTGCGCTTCGCTCTCCGGCTTCCACCGCTCCCGCGAGATAGCCGGGTTCAGTCAGGCTCGTTTCACTCGCTGCAAGAATGAGCCTATCCCGCCACTCAGCGCCCACCCATGAAGCGGACGCAGGAGAGGGGTGTTCGGCGCTGTCATGGTCAAGCTCTGTTGCGGTCAGCGGATCGGCGGCCCAATCCTTGAACAACGTGGCGCGCGGATGGGCGGCGTCAGACCCAAATAGCCGCGCCAACTGGAGCACGCACGCCGCCTTGATCGTCTCAACGCCGGCGTGCCGGCGTTGCGATGCGGGCAGGCCGAGGAAGCCAAAAAGCGCTGCTTGGCCGGAAGCGCTCGTTGCATCATGAATCTCGACCATTGGGCCGACCATGCTGCGCGCATAGCCGGAAAGGCCGGAGTCTCGCCAGAACGGGCGGTCGTAGAGCGCGAAGAACTTGGCATGAGGCGCCATCCAGGTCGGGGTTCGGCGCCAGCGTCCGATCGTTGCATCATCCAGCGCTGGCGTGAAGCCCATCGCGTTCTGAGCGAGCCGGGGCGGGATCGCAAGAACCGCCAGTCTGGCATCGATCGTATCGCCCTTGCCGGTCGTAAGCGCCACGCCGTCCACCGTCTGCGCGATATGGGTGACGCGCGTATCGAGCCGGATTCGGCTCGCGGGCACGGATTGGGCAAGGACAGCAATGATGGCCCCGGTGCCGCCCGCGAGCCGGATCGAAGCCGGGGCCGACGGCATGGCCCGATGGCGTTGCGGTGATTGGCGGGCGGCGCCTTCGAACAGCATGTCGCCGTCGCTGAATTGGGGAAAAACGGGCAATTGCAGTTCGCGGACCAGCGCCTCTAGCTGCGGTTGCATGTCGGGCCAGATCCACGACGGGCCAAGATCGAACCCGTCGCTGGACCATGCACCGCTAGCGTCGGCCGAGAGGATGCGACCGCCTAGCCTGTCGCGCGCTTCGAGCAGCAGGCAGTCTATTCCAACCTCACAAAGCCGGTGAGCAACGAGGAGGCCGGAAAGGCCCCCTCCGATTATGGCGACATCGGTTCGCATCGATCAGCCGATAGCCTCTGTCCGCCGCCGAACGCCGTAATCCGCGATCAGTATAGCGCGCACCGGCGTTCTTACTTCCCGTCCGAAAATGCGCTGAAGGCATCCATGACACGCGCCGAATAGGCGACGGCGGCGCCAGCATTGAGCGCGACTGCGACCGTGAGGGTTTCGGCAAGCTCCTCCTTCGTCGCCCCGTTTTCGGCGGCCGCCCTTGCGTGCGTGGCGATACAGCCGTCGCAACGGGTCGTGACCGCGACGGCCAGCGCGATCAAAGAATGCATCTTGGCGGGCAGATGGCCGGGGGCCTCCACGGCTCCGCGGAACGTCTGAAGGCCCTGGCCCAGCTCCGGGCTGAGCGCCGTCAATTCGCCAACGCGGCCCATCATGTTCTCCAGATAGGCGTTCCAGTCCTGCATCATCGTCCATGTCCTTCTTTTGTGGTGATTGCCCCAACGGGCGGGAGTCAGTTTGCGTCGAAAGCGCACACGTCATCGTGGAGCAGCGGCGCGGACTTGAGCCATGCGCTTGCTCCCTCCGGTCCGATGTGCGCGGTCAGCGGCTCGCCGGGCGGCAGTCGCAGCCAGCTCCAGCGCGTCAGCCGATCGTTTTCGCTCTCGAAGCTCCCACCTAGGACCAGCATTTCCAGTCCTTCGGGATTGACCAGATTGATTTCGGTATTGGGTTGCCACGTTTCGAGCATCACATGCTCCGACGCGCTCTCGAACAGGACATGCGAGGATGCGACGCCTGGGCGGAGCGCGGCCGAGGCGCCTTCACCGGGACGACACACGATGCGTTCCCGATCGGCCTCACCGAATTGCCACAGCTTGACGAGGATGGTGCAGCCATCGTCGCTGCCCGGCGCGTGAGCGGTGCCGGGCGGATTGCGGACATAGGTGCCGACCGGGAAGTCCCCGGTTTCATCCTGAAAGGTGCCTTCCAGCACAAGAAACTCCTCGCCGCCCGGATGGCCGTGGCACGCGAAATGGCTTCCCGGCGCGTAACGGACGATCGATGTCGCGCGAGCTTTCTCATCGCCGATCCGAAACAGCATCCGGCGCTCGACGCCCTTGGCCGGGCTTGGCACCCAATCCAACTCGCCGGCATGGACCAGCGTGCGGACGGAGAGATCATCGTTCAGCAGCACGGCTCACAACTCCGCGCGGCCGCCATCGACGACGATTTCAGCGCCCAGCATGTAGCTCGATGCGTCGCTGGCGAGGAACAGGACGGCCGCTGCGATTTCTTCCGGACGGCCCATGCGCCCCATCGGCACTTGCGCGCCCACCTTCTCCGCATAGGCACGAAATTCTTCCTCGCTCTGTCCGTTGCTGCGATGGATCGGCGTTTCGATCGAGCCGGGGCTTACCGCGTTGACCCGGATCTTCCGGTCGATCAGTTCGGCGGCCAGCGTGCGGGCGAACGAACGGACCGCCGCTTTCGACGCCGACAGGAGCGCGCGGCCAGGCGTGCCGACCTGATTGAGCCAGGACGTGTTGAGGACGATCGAGCCGCCCTCGCGCATGAGTGGCAACACTGCCTGGACGGTGAAGAAAACGCCCTTCACATTCACGTCCATCATCCGATGGTAGCCGGCTTCGTCGGTCGTCGCGATCGGCGTGCCGAAGGCGACACCGGCATTGGCGAACAGAATGTCGAGGCCGCCAAAAGCGGTTTCGAGCGCATCACGCACCTTCGCAAGATCATCGAGTGAGGTGACGTCGCCGCGCAGCGCCACGACATCATTGCCGAGATCGGCAACGGCACGATCGAGCTTTTCCTGCGAGCTGCCCATGATCGCCACCCGCGCGCCCTTGTCCCGAAGCAGACGCGCCGCGGCTAGCCCGATACCGCTCGATCCACCCGTTACCAGGGCCGTCTTTCCATTCAGCATAATCCAGACCTCTTTTCGCTTTTCTCGAACATGGACCCCGCCAAGCGACTTCGCGAGGCAAACGAGCAGCATCGGAAAGAAACAAAATCTTTGTCGTGACGCCGTTATGGGCTATCATCAGGATATGCGCTTCCTGACCCGACTGAAATCATTGCAGGCCCTTGAGGCGGCCGCACGACATGGCAGTTTTGTCGGGGCAGCGGCCGAACTCGACGTGACGCCGCCCGCCGTCGGGCAACTTGTGCGCTCGCTGGAAGATTGGGTTGGATATCCGTTGTTCCGGCGGACCCGATCGGGCGCCGAACGCCTGACCCCGGTGGACGAGGCGCGCGAGGCGCTGGAGGACATCGCGCAGGGCCTCGACAAGCTCGAAGCTGGATTGCGCAAGCTGCGCGGCCGCAAGGCGCGTTCGGTAGTGGTTGTCACGGCTTCGCAAGCTCTGGTGGCGAATTGGCTCCTCACCCGGCTCAATGATTTCGCGGCCGAGCATCCGAGCATCGATGTGCGGCTCGATGTGTCGGATCGCGTGATCGATCTTGCGCAGGGCGAGGCCGATATCGGTATCCGCTGTGGCCTGGGATCGTGGAGGGGTGTGAAATCCACATACCTCATGGGCGAGGAAATCATCGCCGTCTGCCATAAGAGCCTGCTGCCGAATGAGGGACAGATAACAGCGGGTTGGATTGCCGATCAGACGCTGATCCATGACGGCACTCCCCATCCTGGGGGCGACTTTCCGACATGGGCCGAATGGCTTGCCAGATCAGGGCTGAATCAGACCCCGACCGATCGCGGCCTTCAGATCAATTCGACCGCCGCGGTCATTCAGGCAGCGATCGCCGCGCGAGGAGTCGCGCTCGTGCGCAAGGCGCTTGTCGCGCAGGAGTTGGAAAGCGGCCGTCTCATCCATCTGCTGCCGAAGCAACGCTGGCCGGTGAAATGGGCCTATTATGTTGTCGCTGCGCCCAAGGCGCTCCGGCGCTACGAGGTGAGCGCCTTCCACGACTGGCTTGCTGGAAAGGCGCTGCCCCAAACCGAAAGCATTTGATCGGAGGCACGCTGGCTGACCGCGCAGATAATCGATCGGCGACGCTCTCAGATCGCGAGTGCGACCAGAAAGCGGGACACCATGTTGTAGGCCGCGACCGTCGCCACCGCTTCGACGGTCTGTTGTTCGCCGAACAGCGACTTGAGCCTATCGATAGTGCGTTCATCGACTTCGACGGTGCGCGTCGATTGATCGGTCAGATCCAGAAGCGCTCGTTCCGGTTCATCGAACAGCGGATCGATGCCATCGGCGCGCAGGGCTTCGCATTTTTCTTCCGTGCCGCCAGCAGCGAGATAAGCGGGCTTATGCACCCCCCACTCGAACTCTGCGCGATTGAGGACCGCGACGCGACACATGATAAGCTCGCGATATTCAAGCTTCAGGTCGAACTCTGCGCGCACCCGTCCGAGCAGCCCATTCCAGCCCGTCGCAAGCGGGAAGCTTCTAAGAAGGACGCGATCGATGCCAATCAGCTCGCCATTCGGGCGACGGGCCTTGATGCCTTCGACCAGCTCGTTAGGAGCCGGATCGCCATCCTGCCATGGGGTCACTCTCACGCTGGACACGTTTTCATTCTCCTCTGAGGGAATCATGCTGCCGTTTCGAGCAGTTGCGCGGTGAAATACATGCCGCTGCCGAACACCGAATGTCCGATCACGCTTTTCAGCCGGGTCACATTGGGCTTGGGCGTGCGCGATCCGGCCATCCCCATGCCCATGCCCGGCATCATCACGAAATAAGGCAGAACCAGCAGCGTCAGCGCAAGGATCAACGGCGGGACAATCGTGGGGGCTTCTAGCCATCCGGTTCCCCAGATCGTCACCAGCAGAAGCCCGTAGCCGACGCCGATGACATAGTGAAAGATCCAGCCCAGCGCATGTTCGCCGGGGACGGGCTTGGCCCGACCAAGATTGAACTGAATGAACTGTCCTTGCGGCATATGACCGATCCAGCGTCCGACCATCCTCCAGTTTGTCGCCGGTGTGCCGATGAACCGCTGCACAAGCGCTGCATAGATATCGAGGATGATGGTGCCGCCGATCCCGACCAGCGCGGCCCTTACGATGATCTCCATTGTCGTCATGCGCCTTCCCTTTCGGTCGATGGAACGGGCCGCGCCATAGCGGCTAGCCCCAGCGCTGCCACAGCAAGGGCGAGCGGCGCGAACGACACCCACAAGACCGAACTCCAGCCATGCGAGGCGAGCAGCCCGCCCGACGAGAAGGAGCCGACCGCCATCGTGCCGAATACGAGGAAATCATTGAGCGCCTGCACCTTCGTCTTTTCTTCCGGCCGATGGCATTCGAGCACCAGCGCCGAGGCGCCGATAAAGCCGAAATTCCAGCCCACGCCCAAAAGGATCAGCGTCGCCCAGAAATGCGCGACATCGATCCCCGCAAGGCCGACAGCCGATGACACGCCAATCAGCGCCAGTCCGACCGCAACAACCCGGCCAGCCCCGAAGCGGGTAATGAGCCGTCCGGTAAAGAAGCTTGGGGCATACATGGCGATGACATGCCATTGCAGGCCGAGGTTGGAGCTTTCCTGGCTGTGCCCGCACATCCGCATCGCCAGCGGCGCGGCGGTCATCAGGAAATTCATCAGCATGTAGGACACCGCGCCGCAGAGCGCTGCGATGATGAAGCGCGGTTGTCGGGCAATCACCGAAAGGGGGCGTCCACCCGATCTTTCAGCGATCGTCGGCATCGGGAGCCGCACGCCGGCGAGCACGATCGCCGAGAGAATGGCGACCCCCGCCTGTGCGATGAAGGTCGCCGCGAACATATGCGGAGGCCACAGGTTCATCGTATAGGTGACGAGCTGCGGCCCGACGACACCGGCGGCGACGCCACCGGCCATGACGATGGACAGGGCGCGGGGCCGCCATTCCGGCTCGACGCAATCGGCCGCGGCAAACCGGAAGGAGAGAACCACGGCGGCATAGGAACCGCCGAAGAACGTGGCGAGACAGAACAACCAGAATGATCCCATAATCACAGCGAGCGCCGCGATCAGACCGCTCAGCACTCCGGTCACGGTTCCCGCGAGGAATGCTGCCCGCCGACCGTGATGGCGGGCGATCATGCCAGTCGGCAGGATGCAGGCGGCCATTCCCACCACGAAGATCGAGATCGGGAGCGTAGCCAGCGCCTTGTCGGGGGCGAGCGTGGCGCCGATGATCGCGCCGGTCGCGTAGATGACTGTCGAATTGGCGCCGGCGAGCGCTTGCGCAAGCGAAAGACGGATGATGTTGCCGCGTTGCTCGCGCCTGCTTCCGATATCGGGCGCGTGCTGTTCCGACGATATGCTCGCGTTCGTCATGGTCAGGCCGCCAGTCCGGTGAGCCAGCGCGTGTCGCGCGGCGAGGGGCGCCGGTGAAGGCGGCGATCTAGCAGAGCGCGGGCCTTTTGCACTTCGCCCGCGCGCATCAGGGCAACGAGAAGCGTGTCCTCGATCACTTCGCGCTGGGCGTTGCTGCCCCCGATCCGCGCGAAATCCACCGTCATCGGTTCGAGGATGTGCACGCATCCCGCATAGTCGCCTTCGGCAAAGGCCAACGCGGCGCGGCCGATGGCGGGGACGATCGCGCCCGCGCCGATCGCCCCTTTGGCGACCAGTTCGTCCAGCGCGGTGAGACGGCGACCGAGCGCCGCGCGGTCGCCGGTCGCCGCTTCGAGCAGCGCCATGTGCGGATCGACGAAAGCATGGCCGGGCTTGGGAAAGACCCGCCGCGCATAGTCGGCCGCATCCTCCCACAATCCTTCGGGAACGGCGTGGCCATAGGCTTGCAGTCGCCAGAGCAGAGAGGCGGCGTCGCTGACGATGTTGATCGGCGTTCCCAGCGACACCGAATGCCGCACCGTGCCGTCATAGATCGCGAGCGCCGTATCGGCATCGCCCCGCTCCAGCGCGGCGAGCGCGGCGAGCGCGGCGTGCCAGGCGATATGCCCGTGGAGGATGCCGCTGCGGTCATATTCGGGAAGCCATCCCGCGATCAGTGCTTCCGCTTCGTGGTTGGCGCCCGCCTCGAACATGGCGTGGGCCAGCGCGTGCGCGCAATTGGCGTTTTGGCGGCGCAGCTCGATCGCGCGTTCCAGCATCGCGCGACCGCGCGCGACCTCACCATTTTCCGCCAGCGACCAGCCCCGATAGGTGAGGAACCACCAGTCGTCGTCGGCAAAGTGCGCGGCGTGGCGCTCGCACAGATCGACCTTGGCCTGATTGTGTTCGACCATGCCGGAGAAGGCGAACAGGCCGAAAGCGCCGATCGGCAGAGAGAGGATGAGTGTATCGCGAGGCCAGCGGTCGGCGTGAGCGAGCGCGGCTTTCAGCGCCTCTTGCGACTTGCCGTTGACGGCGAGGGCCAGCACGTCGACATGGCTTGCCTCTCGTTCCGAATGAGCGGCTGTGACCTTTTCTTGTGCGACCGCGATCCGCGCGCGCGCTTCGACAAGCTGGGCGTGCATTGCGTGAAGCCGGGCGCGGGCCGCATGAGCGAGGGCGGAATCGGGATCGGCCGCTATCGCGGCGTCGAGATCCTCGCCTGCCCCCGGCCAGGCCGCGAGCATGAGCGCCACGCCGTCACGATAATGGGCGGCCGCCACATCCGACGCGGTTGAAAGGGAGAGTCCGTGATTGTCGAAATGCGCCATGGCGGCTCTTTCCAGATTCTTGAGCTATCGATGACGCACGCCGCCTGGCGTCCCGATTATCATATCTGCTTTTCATATGTCGGTCTTTCGATTATCCGACATGCTATGTATAATATCGGCCAATATTCGCCCATGTTGGGCTGGCAGTCGATCGAAGCGCCCGCCGACGCGCCTTCGCCAGAGCCGATGACCGTGCGCGCGCAGGCCGTTACGGCGCGGAGCTATTTTCCTGAGCACAGCCATGATTGGGGACAGCTTGTCTATGCCATCTCCGGGGTGCTTGCCGTCGGCATTACCGGACAATCGTTCGTCATTTCCCCCGAACAGGCTGTGTGGCTTCCCGCGGGGATCACGCACCGCGTCGGCTCCTTGCTGGGCGCTCAGTTTCGTAGTCTTTGGATCGCCAACGAAGTCGTGTCCGCGCTTCCAGAGGAACCCGCGGTCTATCCTGTTGGCGCGCTCCTGAAAGCCCTGATCGCAGAGGCCGCGAACTTGCACCGCGAGGAAGATGACCACGGATATGCCGACCGGGTGACGACCATGATCCTCGATCAGCTCCGGCGCGCGACCCCTATTTCGGCCGAGCTGCCGTGGCCGCGGAGCGAACCGCTCGCCCGCCTGTGCGAAGCGCTCTACGCTGATCCGGCCGATCCCCGTTCGGCCGAAGATTGGGGGCGTGATCTGGGCATGTCTTCGCGGACATTGAGCCGCCGCTTCGAGGCGGAAATCGGCATGAGCCTGCGATCGTGGCGGCGGCGTATGCGGCTGTTCAAGGCCATCGAGCTTTTGGGCGGGGGCGAAGACGTGACCAGAACCGCAATGGATCTGGGATATGGTTCGCCATCCGCTTTCATCTTTGCATTTCGCACCGAAATGGGGGCAAGTCCGCGATCCTACATGCGCGAAGAAATTCAGATCTAGCCGAAATTCCTTTTCGGTCTGCTATATGGATATGTCTTTTCATCTATATAAATTGGCGCCTAATCGAAAGAATATCGTGGAGGCTGCTGCTATCTGCTATTGGCCTGCCCTTTCCTTTTGGTTCTCACTTCAAGGTGGCGGGCACTCCTTCGCTCCAATGGAGCGAATCTCCAACTGCCGCGCGGTTTCGGCCGCGCGGCGTTTTTCCCGATTATGCAGCGGCTGTCGGTTTGGGCCGAACGACGTTATTCATTCGGGCCGTAGCAAATTGCCGTTCAGCGCCGCGCGTAGCGTCGCCATAGAGACGATGGCGAGGATCAGCGAGGCGCCAAGCAGGATGCCCCACAGCACCAGTTGGTAGCCGGGGAAAGAGTAGGATCGGGCGACCGTGAGAGCGGCCACGGTGAAGGCCGCTGTCGGGAAGGTCCAGCCCCACCACGACATCGCGAACGGCGTGCGCCGAAATTCGGGGATCATCGTCGCGAACATGATCGCGAGCATGGCCGCATAGCCGAACAAGGCCAGGGCGAGGGGGCCGACGCCGCCCGTCAGATTGGCCACCGCGACGGTGCTGACTGCCGGTGGCGAGAGGAAGATGACGACCGTGGGGCGAAGCAGCTCCGGCAGGGGAGGGCCGGTGAAAATGCGCCCGAACAGCAACGGTTGCACGCTCACCCACAGCGCGATCCCCATCCCGAACAGCATCCATGATATGACCACGAAGCCGAGCTTTGCACCGACGATCGGCGCGACGACGTTGCCGATGAGCGGCATCAGAAGCAGTGGAGTGAAGGTCGCGGCTTCGCGGGGCGTGTGGAATAACGCGCGCAGGAACCAGATGCCGAGAGCGACCTGCAAGCCGATCGCGCCAAACCAGATCACGGCGGCGATCGACGGGGAATAGGGCAGGACGCCACCGGCGATCAGCATCATGCCAATGGCAATCGCGCCGGTGAACCCGGAACGGACGGGATGCTTCAGATCGCCCAACAGCGAAGCCGGGCTATGCAGCGCGCGGATGATGTGCAGGGCGGTGACGATCAGCCAAAGCGCCACGGTCATCGCAAACAGGGCTTCGCCTATCAACTTCGGCGCGCCGAGCACGCGGGCGGCCTCTCGCCATGCAAGGCCAATGCCGCCGAAGCCCATCGGCGCGGCAAAGAGCGGGAGGGGCAGGTGCGCCAGTCGCGGAACCGATGCCGTTTTCGATAATGTGTGGGCGCTCATTGCTTGACCTGCTCCGACAGCACCGGCCGCGCTGGGCTGGAGCGATACGCGAGGGTGGTGCGTCCCTCGCGCTTCCGGTCCAGACCGATCAGCGATCAGCCGGAATCCGCGTGATCGCCATCAGATCGCGGATGCCTCATAGCCATCGGCCGCGAGCGCTTGCGTGACGGCTTCCGGGCTTGCCGAGGTGGCAACATCGATCGTGCGCGCGGGAATATCCGCGTCGATCTTCGCGCCCGGATCGATCGCCATGATGGCTTCGGTGACATGCTTCACGCAATTGCCGCAAGTCATCGTCTGGACATGGAACCGCATCGAATATCTCCTTGATATCTGTAGGTTCACAGTCAGATGCCCCTTACCATCGTTGGAAGGTCAAGAAGCAAATCGCGTGAATAACGGCCTTGACCTTCCCACGATTGGAACCCCCATCTTCAGGAAAATTCCAATCGAACGATGAGGTTTTCGGATAATGGCGGCCGCGAGCATTGCGAAAAATCCGGTGGATTCCCCCGAAACGGCGATCAGCCTGCCGATCGAGGGAATGACCTGTGCATCCTGCGTCGGTCGGGTCGAACGCGCGCTGGGGAAGATCGAGGGCGTTCACACCGTCAGCGTCAATCTGGCGACCGAACGCGCCGATATCCGCGCGAATGACGGCGTCGATCAACGGACATTGGTGCAGGCGATCGAAGGTGCGGGCTATCGCGTGCCCTCGAACAGCATCGACCTGGCTGTGGACGGCATGACCTGCGCATCCTGCGTCGGCCGCGTGGAGCGGGCGCTGAAAGCGGTGCCCGGCGTCACCGATGCAACCGTCAACCTGGCGACCGAACGTGCCAGCGTGCGCGGAACGGCCAGCGGGCAGGCGCTTGTCGCCGCGGTCGCCGGCGCAGGCTATGTCGCACGCCCGGTTGAAGCTACCGCCGCCAGTGATGACGAGGCGACCGAGCGCAAGGATGCCGAACGCCGCGAACTGAAGCGTGACCTCATCGTTGCGATCGTGCTGGCGTTCCCGGTGTTCGCGCTCGAAATGGGATCGCATTTTATTCCCGGCGTCCACAAGCTGATCGCCCACACTGTCGGAATGCAAGCGAGCTGGTATCTCCAGTTTGTCCTTACGACGCTGGTGCTCGCCATTCCCGGCAACCGCTTCTATCGCAAGGGCCTGCCCGCGCTGCTGCGGCTCGCGCCCGACATGAACTCGCTGGTCGCGATCGGCACGTTCGCCGCCTATGGCTATTCGCTGGTGGCGACCTTCGCACCCGGCTTGCTGCCTGCCGGGACCGTGCATGTCTATTATGAGGCGGCGGCCGTCATCGTCGCCTTGATCCTGCTGGGCCGGTATCTGGAAGCCCGCGCCAAGGGGCGCACGTCGGAAGCCATCAAGCGACTGGCAGGGCTGCAAGCGAGGATTGCTCGCGTCCGCCGCAATGGAACGCTGATCGAGATTCCCATCAACGACGTCATCACCGGCGATGAGATCGATGTGCGGCCAGGGGAGCGTATCCCGGTCGATGGCGAAGTGACCGAGGGGCACAGCTACGTTGACGAGTCGATGATTACCGGCGAGCCGATCCCGGTCGCCAAGACGGCGGGCACGATGCTGGTCGGAGGCACGGTCAACCAGAAGGGCGCGCTTACCTTCCAGGCAACG
Organism: Novosphingobium panipatense; assembly: GCF_900182875.1. Classification (NCBI taxonomy): domain Bacteria; kingdom Pseudomonadati; phylum Pseudomonadota; class Alphaproteobacteria; order Sphingomonadales; family Sphingomonadaceae; genus Novosphingobium; species Novosphingobium panipatense. Next base: position 50,258 of record NZ_FXUI01000015.1, on the reverse strand, counting down.
GCCGTGGGCGATGCGACGATGCTGGCGCAGATCATCCGCATGGTCGAGCAGGCGCAAGGTTCGAAGCTGCCGATACAGGCGCTGGTCGACAAAGTGACCATGTGGTTCGTGCCCATCGTCATGTCGATCGCGGCGCTGACCTTCGGGGCCTGGTTGTGGTTCGGGCCATCACCGGCGCTGACCTTCGCGCTGGTGAATGCGGTCGCGGTGCTCATCATTGCCTGCCCCTGCGCGATGGGGCTGGCAACGCCGACTGCGATCATGGTCGGCACCGGGCGCGGCGCGGAGCTTGGCATCCTGTTCCGCAAAGGTGAGGCGCTACAGCTTTTGAGGGACGCGAAAGTCGTCGCCCTCGACAAGACAGGCACGCTCACCGAGGGGCGTCCCGTTCTCACCGATCTGGAGGTGACGGCCGACTTCGATCGCGCGGCGGTGCTGGGCCGGATCGCGGCGGTCGAGGACAGGTCCGAACATCCCATTGCCCGCGCTATCGTGGAAGCGGCGCTGGGGGAGGGGATCGCGCTCCCGGCTGTCGCTGACTTCGAATCCGTGACCGGCTTTGGCGTGCGGGCCTATGTGGAAGGCGAGCCGATCCACGTCGGCGCCGATCGCTACATGCGCGAATTGGGGCTGGACGTCGGGGCTTTTGCCGCCACGGCGGAGAAGCTGGGACGAGAGGGAAAATCCCCGCTTTATGCCGCTATTGGCGGGCGGCTCGCAGCGATCGTCGCGGTCGCAGATCCGATCAAGGAAACGACGCCGGCCGCAATTGCCGCGCTTCACGGACTCGGCCTGAAGGTTGCGATGCTTACCGGCGACAATGCTCTCACGGCCGATGCGATTGCGCGCCAGCTCGGCATCGATGAAGTGGTTGCCGAAGTCCTGCCCGATGGCAAGGTGAAGGCGATCCACAGGCTGAAGGAGGAATATGGCCGGATCGCGTTCGTGGGCGATGGGATCAACGATGCGCCCGCGCTGGCCGCCGCAGATATAGGCGTAGCCGTGGGCACCGGCACGGATATCGCGATCGAGGCGGCGGACGTGGTGTTGATGTCGGGCCATCTGGGCGGCGTCGCCACGGCGATCGCGCTCTCTCGCGCAACGATCGGCAATATCCGCCAGAACCTGTTCTGGGCCTTCGCCTATAATGCGGCGCTCATTCCGGTCGCAGCCGGGGCGCTCTATCCCGCCTGGGGTATCCTCTTGTCGCCGATCTTCGCCGCGGGCGCGATGGCGATGTCGAGCGTGTTCGTCCTGGGCAATGCGCTGCGCTTGCGCGGTTTTAATCCCCCTCAGCTTACGGCAGGAAAAGCAGCATGAATATCGGAGAGGCAGCGAAGACATCGGGCGTTTCGGCCAAGATGATCCGCTATTATGAGCAAACCGGCCTGATCCCGAAGGCGGATCGCCGGGATTCCGGCTATCGCGACTATTCGCCGGCGGATGTGCATATGCTCCGCTTCATCCGGCGCGCGCGCGATCTTGGCTTTGCCGTTGCAGAGATAAACGAACTGTTGAGCCTGTGGCGCGACAAGTCCCGGCAGAGCGCGGACGTGAAGCGCATCGCGCAGGCGCATATCGCCCAGCTTCGCGAGCGGATCGACAGCCTTGAGCAGATGGCGGCGACGCTTGGAACGCTGGCGGATTGCTGCGCGGGCGATGACCGCCCCGATTGCCCGATACTGGCCGATCTTGAGGAGCCGGGGGACGGTGCGAGCGCGTCCGGCCCCTTCACGTCGAAAACCGGACGTCTCCGGCATCGTCCGTGAATACCGGCTTCATTCCGCAAGCCGGGTCGATATCTCCGATCCCCGAACAAGCGTAAGATCGACCGGGCAGCGATCGGCGATCGACATGAGCTTGTCCCGTTGGGCCGCGTCCAGCGGACCTTCGAGCGTGATAATCCGCTCGAAAAAGTCTGCCGGTGAATCTTCCGGCCGCTTCGAATAGCGCACGGTGATACCCGCCCGATCGAGCGGAAGCCCTTTGCGTTCGGCATACATGCGCATCGTCATGACCGTGCAGGCCGCCAGTCCGGCAGACACCAGCTCATAGGGCGACAAGCCGCTGGCCAACCCTCCGACCGATACCGGCTCATCAGCGAGGAAGTGATGCGGGCCTGCCTGCATCGCGAGCTGGAATTTCCCATTGCCGGTTTCGAGCGCCGTTACGCCGTCCCCGCGCGAGAGATCGGGTAGATCCTCCTCCAGCGGCGGCAGATAGCGCGAGGCCCAGGCGGCGATGACGGCCGCCGCATATTCGGCGTCGGTGCGGTTGGTCAGGAGATGATCCGCCGTATCGAGCGACACGAAACTCTTGGGGTGCTTCGCGTGCTGGAATATCTCGGAGGCGTTGTCGATACCCACGATCGGATCGCTGGGCGCGTGCAGGACCAGCAGGGGTCGTTTGAGATCGCGCACATAGCTCAGAAGATCTTGCTGCCGTATGTCGTCGATGAAGCTGCGGCGAAGCAGGAAGTGCCGTCCGGCCAATTCAATCTCCCCAACACCTTCCGCATCGATCCGGGCCAACTCGCCGGGGTCGAAATGGCTGAGGACATGCCCGATGTCGGCGGGCGCTCCGATGGTGGCGACGGCTTCGATAGAGGCAAGTTCGCTCGCGGCCGCCAGCGCGGCCGCACCGCCCAGACTATGACCGATCAGCAGCGAGGGCGATTTGCCCGCCGCCGTCATTGCATCGGCTGCGGCGATCAAATCATCTATGTCGGCCGCAAAGGTTTCGCCGCCGCTGCCGCCGAGGCCCGCAAAATCAAACCGCAGCACGCCGATCCCGGCCCGTGCGAGGGCGCGTGATATCCGCACCGCCGCCAGGCTGTCCTTCCCGCAAGTGAAGCAATGGGCGAAAATAGCCCATCCGCGCGGCGTGGCTTGGGGGCTTTCGAGGCGACCGGAGAGCCGACGTCCCGAAGCGCCCTCGAAATCGAACATCTGTTGAGCCATGGATTCCTGCTTTCCCTATGATGGCTTACCCGATGCGGCTTGCTCGATCAGCAGCTCGCTTGTGAGGATTTGCGGCAATTCCCGCGTCTCGCCCGAAGGGGTTACAAAGAGATAATAGGGGATCGAATTGCGGCCGCGCGAAGCGAGGAACCGCGTGATCGCAGGATCGCCGTTCGTCCAGTCGCCGACCAGCGTGACGACGCCCTCCTTGTCGAACGCCGCGTGCGTATCGGGGCGATCGATGGCGACCCGCTTGTTGACCTGGCAGACGAGGCACCAGTCGGCGGTCATGTCGACGAACACCGGCTGCCCGGCCGCCTGTAGCTCAGCGAGCCGCGTTTCGCTGAAAGGCTCCGTCTTGCCGGTGCTGGCGATCGGCGTTGCCTCGACGGGACGCGGCAGATCGATCGCTATCGCCAATAGCAGCGCCGCCATGATGGGCAGCGCCGCCGTGCCTGCCCTCCTTCCTCGACTTTGACGATGACCGATCCACCAGAGGCCGAGCGCGCCGAGCGTGGCGATGAGCAGGCCGAGAGACAGGCCGTCGACGCCGCTTTGCCGTCCGAGCACCCATGCCAGGCCGATCGCGGTCAACAGCATTGGGATCGCCAGCAGGCGCCGGAATGTTTCCATCCACGCCCCCGGCTTGGGCAAAAGCCGTTGCAGCGCTGGCACGAAGGCCAGCAGCAAGAAGGGCAGGGCCATGCCGATGCCCAGCCCGGCAAAGACGGCCAGGGCCGCGGGCGGCGGCAGGACGAGGGCAGCACCCAGCGCTACGCCCATGAAGGGGCCGCTGCACGGAGTTGCGACGAGCGCGGCGAGAGCGCCCGTCCCGAAGGCCCCCGACCATCCCGGCTTGCCCATGACGCGATTGGCCACCGAAACGCCCGTCATTTCAAACAGTCCGGCCAGATTGAGCGCGATCGCCAGCGACAGCAGCATCAGCAAAAGAATGATGTGCGGATTCTGAAGCTGAAAGGACCAGCCAATATCATGGCCCAGCGCACGCGCGCCGATCAGTATTGCGCCGAGCAACAGTGTCGTCGCGACGCTCCCCGCGAAATAGGCAACGCCTTCGAGTCTTGCGGCACGCCGATCGACACCGGCCCGCGTCAGACTCAACGCCTTCAGCGAGAGGATCGGAAAGACGCAGGGCATGAGATTGAGCAGCAGACCGCCCAGCAGCGCGCCTATGAGCGCGATTTTCAGCGCGGGGACATCGCCCGTCGAAGGCGGGGTGGCCTTCGGCGCGCTGCCATTTGCCTCGCGGCCCGTCGCCGGATCGGGAATTTCGGAGGCGGTCGCTTCTTCGGCGGTCGCGGGTTCAGAAACCGGAGCGACCGCCTTGTCGGGCTTCAAACCAGTGAGCATGAAACTTTGCCGTCCGTCCGATATGACGCCGGCGAAGCGCGGGGAAGGGGCAGGACCGGGCGCGGCGACCTCGATCCGGATTGTTCCGTCCGCTGCACGGGTTGCCTGCTGTTTCGCGCTGGCCTCGAACCAGCCATCTTCCATCGGGAAGAGATAGGTTCGGCCAACATTCAAGCCCTGCGCCCCGGAAACGACGAACGACCAGCGCCCGTCGGCCGCCTCCAGACGCCCTTGCGCGCGCCCCGACGATGGCAAGGCAGCTTCGGCCGCCGAGAATAGCGACTGGCGGCTCCGATCGACGGCGCCATCGCCAGCCCGGAGGGTAAGCTGAAGCGTGGTTCGTTCCGGCACGCAAAGACTGTCGGAGCAGGCCAGCCATGTCAGATCGACCTTGACGGGGAGGGCTGTTCCGGGCGCCACAGAGCGGTCGATGGCGAGATCCGCGAGCAGCGTGAACGCACCTTCATGGACGTAGCTGGCGAGGCCGCCCAGTTCGAGCAGAGTGGGGGAGGGCTGTTCGAGCGCCCCGGCGCGAACGCCGTCCGGCAGATGCCATTCGGCTTCGACCGGAACGCCGCTGTCCCCCGGATTGATCCAATAGCCATGCCATCCCGTTTCCGGTGTCATGCGGATCGCGATGCGTGTGTTGGTGCCGGGACGGGGGGCTTCGCTTTTGGCGACGATCGATGCCTGGACATGCTGCGGCATTTGCGCCAGCGCTGCGGTGGCCGCGAGTCCGGGCCATAGGAGCACGATGGCGCGCAGCGTGATCCAAAAAAGAGGCTGGAAAAGCGCTACCGTAGGTGTGAACCGAAAATTCCGCATCATGGCCTGACTGTCGGCCGCCAAGCTTAAGACAGGCTTAGGTAAAGGGCTGGTTCCACGACCATGCCAATATCGGCAGTGACGCCAAATGGCAAAGAACAGAAGCGGGTGAAAGCAAGCGAAAAGTTCAGGGACCGTGACTGGTAGCCGTCACGATCCCCTGGACGTCAAAATTGGTGCCGCATCCCGAATACGAGATTTCGACCACGTAGCGGCGATTGATTTTTCACGAATGATGTGTGCGAAAAGGCCAATTCGTTTGTGAGATTGGTTCCCCGTGCATAGAACTCGACCGACTTACCCAAGCCCACATCGAACCGATAGGCGAGCGTCGCACTGACCATGTTGTAACCGTCGGTCTTGGTTTCATAGGACGCTATCCGGCTTTGACCAAAGGTGCGGGAATATTCGACGTCCGCAGAGAGCGGCCCCCAATTGCCTTCATAGCGCGCACCAAGTCGTGCAGGTGACATGCGGGGCACATTGTCGTCGAGGCTTTTGATCCTGCTGGCGCGCACATAATCGCCGAAGACAATCACGCGCGATTCCGGCGTGAAGCGATAGCTGATCTGCCCGTCGATCCCAGTAAACTTGGCATCTGCCGCCGTGTAGATCAGATAATGGTGTGGAACGCCCGTCTCGATCTCGGTTTCGATATGGCGCGCAAAGATATAGTCCTCGATATCCTGATAAAACAGCCCAACCTCGAATTCGAGTGGCCCACCCGTCTTCCGCAAAGTGAGGTTGACCGCTTTCGCCGTCTCCATAACGTCCGTCGTCGAAAGAGGGAATTGTGAGGACGCGCGACGCGTTTGCGAAAGGCCTACCTCATAGCTGTTCGTAGCGAGATTATTCCCATAAGCGTAAAGCTCACGAACATTCGGCGCCCGCTGGGTGCGAGCAAGCGAGAGCGCCGCCGAATAGCCATCGCCGATCCGCCAGGTCATCGCCAGTGACGCAGAAAACGGATTATGCTTCGAGAGCGGATTGACGGTGCGATATCCCTCTTCCGCCCTTCTCCTGAAAGAACCCGCGCCATTTCTCGCCTCGAAGGCGTCGATAACGCTTTGGAGCAGTGGCGAGGAGATAACCCAGGGCGTGAAGGGAATGTCCGTGTCGCGCCAGTCCTTGCGCGCGGCGATCTCCACATCGATGGCCCCGAACGAACGTCTCTCGCTCAGGAACACGCCGATACTCTCGGTAACATAGTCCGGCGGGATCTGGAGGAAACCCGCGGTCGAGGTCGGAAGCCCCTTGTGGACATCGTTCTTGTTGATGCCGTTGAAGGTGCCGTGCGTATATTGCGCGCCCAGCGTGCCGGTGAAGCCGAGCAATGGCGCATGCGTCAGTTCAACGCGCGCATCATAAACCTTGTTAGAATATTGCGAGAACAGTGCCGGACCGTCGATCTCGTCATGCTTGTAATCGGTGTAGGAGAGACGCACCCGGGCATGGGCCAGTCCCGGCAGCAGGTCGTCATAGTCGCCGCGGACGTCAACGCGTTCGCTGCGCAGCTTGATGTAGGCCGTATGGTTGTCCGATGAACCGAACGGATCGTCAAACTCGTCATGGGCGGCACAATGAAGATCGGTGCCATGAGTATGGCAAACGCCGTTTATGTGCGAATGGCCGGGCAGACCATATTCGCTGTCCTGCCTTGTATAGGCCGCGCCGATATAGCCCTTGGACGTGATCCAGGACGCGCCGAAGCTGTAGCTCGAACTATCGGCGAAGCTGTCCCTGAGTTCACCGCTGCCGAATGCTTTGGAGACATTATAGTTCTCGCTGCGACGGCGCGAACCTTCGGCGTGAACAGCGAAAGGACCAACGCCTGCCGTCACCCGGCCAACCAGCGTTTTTTCTTCGTCGCCCGTGCCGAAGCGCACTTCGGTTGCGCCGGAAAAGCCGCCTTCCGGCAGTGTCTTTGGCACTTTGCTGTCAATGAGGTTGATCGCGCCGTTCATGGCATTGCCGCCATAACGTGCGGCAGCCGGGCCGCGCAGGACTTCGATGCCATCGAGCAGCAGCGGATCGGTGGTGATGGCATGGTCTGGCGAAACAGATGAAACGTCGAACAGGTTCGCGCCGTCCGACAGGATTTCGATGCGCGGCACGGTTTGGCCACGGATGACCGGACGCGAGGCGCCACCCCCGAAATTGTCGAGATGGACGCCGGGAAGCCCCGCCAGCGTTTCGCCCAGGCCACCTTGTCTACGATGTGCGAGTTCGTCACCCGATAGAACCTGCACGGGTGTTGCGGTCGGCATGTCCGGCGAACTGAGCGAACGCGCGGTAACGACGATCTCTCCCCTCCGGTTGCGTTCCGTTTCTTCACTTTCGCCCGGAGCCACCTGTGCCATCGCGGCGGCAGGGAAAACCATCACGGAGGCCATGGAGAGAAGGCTGATTTTCGATTTGAACTGATTTGCAGATGTGTGATTCATGAAATTTGATCCCCTTGCCGGCCTGATCGATTAGGATACGATATATTGTATCGTCAACAGCGAACGGAGAAGTTCTATTTAACATGAGCCTTCTCACATCGCTGGGGGAACATAGGGCAAGCTTAAGACCGTCTGCAGCGATCTCTCCACGCCAGATATGATCCCGCCTGGCGATGCCCGTCCGGGGACGGCCGCTGCTATCCGGGGATGACCGCCCAACCCTTCAATTGCAGGTTGGCCAGCGTGACCATGGCCGCAAGGTCGATGATTACGTCCTTGGCCACAGCATTCCGCTCGATCTTCTGATTGGCGAGGGCGTAGCTGCATACATGAATGGCGACGCCCGCGCGTTGCAGCTCCTCGATCAGCCGCGTGTTCGGGTTGGCCCGGTGGAACCGCGCCTGATACCCGGCATCGTTCAGGATGGCCGGGGTCGCGGGGCCGTGAATGACGACCACGATGTCACCCGGCGCGGGACGGACACCGGAAGCGCCGAGCAGATTCACGAAGCGCGCAACCCGATCGAGAGCGGGGTTGATCTGCGCGTCGTCGGTTCCGGTGCGCGTGACTTCAAAGGCGACGTGATAGCGGAGCGACGGGTCTGGCATGCTGGCGACGTCGTGCGCTGGCATGATTGCGCCATAGCCGGGGATGACGGGGTGGCTTGCATCCTGTGCCATCGCGCTACCGGGCACCGCCAGCGCGAATGCCAGTCCCATCCCGGCTCGTTTCCAAGGAAATGCCCGCGCGCGGGCCGTGCTCGACTGCATATATGTCTCCTCTCGTAATCATTGGAATGACGGGTGCATCTTTCGGCTCTGTCACGATATGACCAGACGGATGCCATAGGCCACGGCGCCGAGCGCCGCCACGCTCATTACCCAGATCGCGGCGAACCATGCGAGGCGTTTCCAGAGAGCGCCGGGCGCGGCCAAGTCAATGATATCCAGCTTCATCGACTTTCCCCCGGAATACCCAATAGGCCCAGATCGTGTAGCCGAGGATCACCGGCACCAGCACGCCCGCCCCGATCAGCATGAATATCTGGCTGCGTTCGGGCGCGGCGGCTTCCCAGATCGAGACACGGCCCGGAATGACATCAGGCCAGATCGAGATGGCCAGTCCGATCATCGACAGCCCGAACAATAGCAGGATCAGGAAGAAGGGCATCCAGTCCCGTCCCCCTTTCTGCCCAATATTGCGGATCGCACGCCACGCCAGAAAGCCTACGATCGCCACCAGGAGCGGCATCTGGGCGCTCGCCAGCACGCCCGGCCATTCGAACCAGCGCTGATAATATTGCGCTTCGAGGAACGGCGTCGATACGCTGACGAGGCCGATGGCGACAAGCATCGCGGGCAGGAGCCATCGCGCCATGCGGCGGGCCTGTGCCTGTAGCGCACCTTCCGCCTTCCAGATCAGCCAGCCCGCGCCAAGCAGGGCATAGCCGATGAGCAGGCTGAGGCCGGTCAGCAGCGAGAAAGGTGTCAACCATTCCCACCAGCCACCGGCATAGGCGCGTCCCTCGATCGTGATGCCTTGCAGCAGCGCGCCGAGCGTGATGCCCTGCGCCAGCGTGGCGACGATCGAGCCGCCGCAGAAGGCGAAATCCCAGAAACGGCGATGGCCGGGATCGCGCCAGCGAAACTCGAACGCAACGCCGCGAAAGACCAGACCGAGCAGCATCGCCATCAGCGGCGCGTAGAGCGCGGGCAGCACGATCGCATAGGCGAGCGGGAAAGCTGCCATCAGACCGCCGCCGCCGAGCACCAGCCATGTTTCGTTGCCGTCCCACACCGGCGCGATGCTGTTCATCGCCATGTCGCGATCGCGGCCGACTGGAAAGCGAGGAAAGAGGATGCCGATACCAAGATCGAAGCCGTCCATCACGACATAGGCGGCGACGGCGAACGCGATGATGCCCGCCCAGATGATCGTAAGGTCGATCATGGCTGGCCTCCCTCGATCGCGGGGGCGGGCGTGATCCCGGCGGTCCGCACCGGGCCGTGCGTTGGAACGGCCTCTTCATGAGGTTCGGGCGGCTTGTCCATCAGCTTGAGGATGTAGAAGGTGCCAGCCCCGAATACGGCGAAATAAACAACGATGAAGGCTAGAAGCGAGGCCGCCACGGCGGGGGCGTCAAGCGGGGCCGCTGAATCCGCGGTCCGAAGCAAGCCATAGATCGTCCAGGGCTGGCGCCCCACTTCCGTTGTCACCCACCCGGCGATCACGGCGATGAAACCCGAAGGCCCCATCACGATAGCGGCCCGATGCAGCCAGGACCAATCATAGAGTTTGCGGCGCGCGCGGGCGGCCAGACTCCACAGGCCCAGACCCAGCATGCCGAAGCCTATGCCGACCATGATCCGGAAAGCCCAGAATACGGTGCCAACGGGAGGATGCCGATCCTCCGCTATGGTATCGAGCCCCGCCAGTGGCGCGTCCGCATCATGCTTGAGGATGAGCGAAGATGCCTTCGGAATCTCGACGGCATAATCGACGCGCTTTTCCGCGCTGTTGGGAATCCCGAACAGGATCAGTGGCGCGCCGTCGGGGTGGCTTTGATAATGCCCCTCCATGGCCATGACCTTGGCGGGTTGATGTTCGAGCGTGTTGAGGCCGTGCATGTCGCCGGCGAAGATCTGCACCGGCGCGACCAGCGCAGCCATCCACATCGCCATGGAGAACATCTTGCGCGCGCCGGGATTGGCCCGATCGCGCAGCAGATGCCAGGCGCCGACCGCGCCGACCACGAAGGCGGTCGTGAGGTAGGCGGCGATGACGGTATGGACGAGGCGGTAGGGGAAGCTGGGGTTGAAGATGATGGCCGCCCAGCTTGGCCCCGGCAGGAATTGCCCGTTCGCGCCTATCTCATAGCCGGTAGGCGTCTGCATCCAGCTATTGACCGACAAAATCCAGAAGGCGGAAATGAAGGTGCCCAGCGCCACCATGCAGGTCGCGGCGAAGTGGAGCCGAGGCCCCACCTTGTTGATCCCGAACAGCATGACGCCGAGAAAGCCCGCTTCGAGGAAGAAAGCGGTCAGCACTTCATAGGCCATCAGCGGCCCGATGACGGGACCGGCCTTATCCGAGAAAACCGACCAGTTGGTGCCGAACTGGTAGGACATGACGATGCCGGAAACGACGCCCATGGCGAAGGCGATCGCGAAGATCTTCAGCCAATAGCGGTAGAGGTTGGCATAGACGCCCTTGCCGGTCTTGAGCCACAGGGCTTCGAGCACCATAAGGAAGCTCGCCAGCCCGATCGAGAAGGCCGGAAAGATGAAATGAAAGCTCACCGTAAAGGCAAATTGCGCGCGGGCGAGGAATAGCGCGTCGAACGATTCGAACATTTCTATGTCCTTTCGGTGCCCGCTCTAGGAGAGGCGAACGGCTTTGATAGTGGACATACTGCCTCACGCCCCCATGAAGGCACCGGCGCTGCGCCAGAGCATGTAGGCGGCGACGGCGAAGATCAGTATTGCGAAAACCAGCGTCAGCCGCCCGGTTTCCGCGCCGAGACGCCGCGCGAGCCGGGTGCCCGCCAGACTGCCAAACGCGCCGCCGATGATGAACAGGATCGCCAGCGGCCAATCGATAAGACCTGAAAAGGCATAATTCGCAGCGGTAGTCAGGCCGAAGGCGGTCACGGCGACCAGTGATGTGCCGACCGCGAGCAGGATCGGCATGCCCGTGGAGGCGACGAGGCCGGGCACGATCAGGAAGCCGCCGCCTATGCCGAAAAAGCCGGAGAACAGACCGGAACCGAGGCCGTAGCCGAGAACCTTGGGCGCCTTTTCCCTGTTGCATTCCGCGCCGGGATTGCCGGGATTGCCGCGCCCCTTGAGCATCAACGCGCCGACCAGCAGCATGACCAGCGCGAACAGGAACAGCAGCCGGTCGCCGTCGACCATCTTGCCAAAGGTCGAGCCACCCAGCGCGCCGACAATGCCCGCAGCCGCGAACATGCCCCCGCAGCGCCATTTGACATTATGCGCATAGGCATGATTGGCGAGGCCCGTCGCAGCATTGGCCGCGACCGCGAGCGCGCTGGTGCCGATCGCGACATGGGCGCTGGGCACGCCGACCAGATAGACCATCAACGGAACGGCGAGGATCGATCCGCCGCCGCCGACCAGTCCCAGGCTGAATCCGACCAGCGCCCCGGAGGCAATACCGAGCAGATATTGCAGCGGTTCGAGTGTCACCGCACCTGTCCGATCGGGCGCGGATCGGCCAGCCATTCGCGGCCTTTGAGCATCCCGTGCCAGTAGATCGGCGGCAGCATCCGATCCTTGAGGAACCAGGCGAGCCGCGAGGGCCGACGGCCATCAATCAGCCATGTCGGGAAGCTGGGCAGGAGCTTGCCCCCGTAACCGAACTCCGCCAGCACGATCCGCCCGCGCTCAACGGTAAGCGGGCAGGAGCCATAGCCGTCATAGCCCGCCTGCGGCTGTTTGCCGTCCAGGGCGGCGAGGACGTTCACCGCGACCACCGGCGCCTGCTTGCGTGCGGCCGCGGCGGTCTTGGCATTGGTGGTGGCGACGACATCCCCCAGCGCGAACAGGTTGGACCATATCGGATGGCGCAGGGTGGCAGGATCGGCTGCTACGAACCCGCTTTCATCGGCAAGCGGGCTGGACCGGATGAAATCCGGCGCGACCTGCGGCGGGACGACGTGCAGCATGTCGAAGGGCCGTTCGACAACCGTTTTTTCGCCGTCGCCGCCTTGCTCGAAACGGGCGACCCGCGCGGCGCCATCGACCCCGACCAGTTTCGAGCCGGGCCGGAAGTCGATGCCGTAGCGCTCGATATAGGTCATCAGCGCAGGCACATAATCGGCCACCCCGAACAGGGCTGGACCGGCGCTGTGGAACTCGACATCGATCCCTTCGAGCAGGCCGCGCTTCTCCCATTCGTGGCAGGAGAGATACATGGCCTTCTGCGGCGCCCCCGCGCATTTGATCGGCATGGGCGGCTGCGTAAACAGCGCGCGGCCCGGCGCTGCGCTGCGCACCAGCTCGTGCGTGTAGGGCGCGAGATCGTAGCGATAGTTGGAGGTGACGCCGTTGCGGCCGAGCGTTTCGGGGAGGCCGGGAATGGCGTCCCAATCGAGTTTCAGGCCGGGCGCGACGACCAGCGCGCGGTAGGCGACCATCGTTCCGTCGTCGAGCGCCACGCTGCTATTGTCCGGGTGGAAAGCGCTCACCGCCTGCCTGATCCAGTGCGCCTTACGGGGCATGACCTCCCCCATGGTCCGGCGCGTGGTCTGGGGATCGAACACGCCCGCGCCCACCAGCGTCCATCCCGGCTGATAATAATGCACGTCGGACGGCTCGATGATCGCGATCGAAAGATCACCCCGACGCTTGAGCAGGCTGGCGGCGCAAGCGATGCCCGCGCTTCCGCCACCGACGATCACCACGTCATAGGTCGCCGCGCTATTGTCGTTCAATGCCATGGCCGCGTTGTGCAACGCGGTCGAGCGCGCGCCCGATCGGCAGAAGGCCAGCACGGGCTTGGGGAGGCGGTCCAGCGCGGCCCGCATCGCCTGGGCATCGGCAGGGGCGATGTCGGGACTGGCGACCGGCACATGCATGAAGGCCAAGCCTTGCTCCAGCGCCGCATGTCCGAGCGCGGCGGCATCGGGTTGTCCCGGCTCCTCGCCGTCCGGGCGATTGCACAGCACCGAGCGGAACCCGGCCGCTACGATTGCGGGCATGTCCTCCGGTCTGACTTGCGGCGATACCGAGAAATCGGGGGCGATGGGGGTGATCGTTTCCATGAGGATTCCTCCGCTTGTGTCAGCGCTGCGCGGCCCAAAGACGATGAAGCAGCATTCCGGCGAACATCGCGGCCAGGAAGGGCAGAACCGCGAGGGGGGCGAGCGCGAGGTTGGCGATCGCCGGGCCGGGGCAAAGGCCCGCAATTCCCCACCCGACGCCGAACAGCAGCGCACCGACGGCCAGGGGCACATCGATGCGCCGCGTCGAAGGCAGGGCAAAATGGTCGCCGGAGGCGGCGCGGGGAAGGCGAGGTTGCAGGCGCCATGCAATCGCCATCGGCAGCAAGGCTCCTGCCATCACGAACGCCAGCGTCGCATCCCACGTCCCGAACAGGTCGAGGAAGCCGCGCACGCGCGCGGGATCGACCATCCCCGACAGGGCGAGGCCCGCGCCGAAGATCGTTCCGGCCAACAGGGCTATGAACGCGCGCATGTCAAACCCACCCGAAAGCGCGCATCGCCGCCACGGTGGCGAAACCGGCCGCCATGAACAGGCCGGTCGCGACCATGGAGCGCGGCGACAGGCGTGACAGGCCGCAGACGCCATGTCCGCTGGTGCAGCCGCTACCGAGCCGCGTGCCGAACCCGACAAGCAATCCGCCGATTATGAGGACCGGGAGCGAAGAGGGGAAGGTGACGGCGATCGGCCGCGCCGCCGCGATCAAGGCCGCCCCGACCGGCAGGCCGATGATGAAGGCCAATGCAACGGCCCGCGAATCCGAGCCGGTGATGCCGATCGCTTGCGCCGCGAGGCCGCTGACGCCAGCAATCCGGCCGATGCCCAGCAGCATCACGACCCCGGCGAGTCCGATCAGCAGCCCGCCGAGGAAGCCCATGCCGGGCGCCGCATTTGCGAACAGCGCGCTCATAGGGCGTCGAGCGGGATCTTGAGATAGCGTGTCCCGTTATCCTCCGGCTCCGGCATATGGCCGCCGCGCATGTTCACCTGAATCGACGGGAGGATCAGCTTGGGCATGTCGAGCGTCGCATCGCGCGCTTCGCGCATCGCCACGAAGCTATCTTCGTCGACGCCATCATGGACGTGCACGTTTTCGGCCCGTTCCTCTGCCACGGTGGTTTCCCAGCGATAGTTGTCACGGCCCGGCGCCTTGTAGTCGTGGCACAGGAACAGTCGGGTTTCGGCGGGAAGAGTCAGGAGACGGCGGATCGAGCGATAGAGCATCCGCGCGTCGCCTCCGGGAAAATCGGCGCGCGCCGTGCCATAGTCCGGCATGAACAGCGTATCGCCGACGAAAGCCGCATCCTCGATCACATAGGCAAGATCGGCGGGCGTATGACCCGGCACATGCAGCACGGTCGCGCTGAGGTTGCCGATCGAGAACTGGTCCCCGTCCTCGAACAGATGGTCGAACTGCGACCCGTCTCGCGCGAACTCGGTGCCTTCGTTGAACAGCTTCCCGAAAGTCGCTTGCACCGTCAGGATCGCCTTGCCGATGGCAAGTTTCCCGCCCAGCTTCTCTTGCAGATAGGGAGCCGCCGACAAATGATCGGCGTGGGCGTGCGTTTCCAGCAGCCATTCAACCTTCAAATTCTGTTCGCGGACATAGGCGATGATCGCGTCCGCCGATGCAAAAGCGGTGCGGCCAGCAGCAGCATCGTAGTCCAGCACGCTATCGATGATCGCCGCGTGCCGGGTTTCCGGATCGTGGACGACATAGCTGGCGGTGTTGGTGGCTTCGTCGAAGAAGGCCCGGATTTGCGGGACGCCCTTACAGGCTTCGCCGATCTGATGGGCCGCGCGTCGAATCGCTTCGTCCATGGCTCGTTCCTTGGTTTTCATAATTACAGAACTATGTAAGTATGTAATCGCATTGCGTCAAGGCGCATGAGATGCCAAGGATGACACCATGACGACGACGCCCGACGAACCTCTTTCCTCCCTGCGGCTTGGCGATTCTGCGCCCGATTTCGAGGCGAGGACGACCAAGGGGCCGCTGCGCCTGTCCTCGCTGCGCGGGAAATGGGTCGTGTTCTTCTCGCACCCCGCCGATTTCACGCCGGTCTGCACCACCGAATTTGTCGGCCTCGCCAAAGCGCAGGATCGTTTCGAGGAAATGGGCGGTATGCTGCTTGGCCTGTCCGTGGACAGCCTTTATGCTCATCTGGCCTGGCTCAAGGCGATCCGCGATCTATTCGAGGTCGAAATCCGCTTTCCGGTGATCGAAGATCCGTCGATGGCGATCGGGCGTGCTTATGGGATGATCGGGGAGGCGGCGCAGGACAGTTCCGGCGTCCGGGCGACCTATTTCATCGATCCCGATGGCGTGATCCGCGCGATCACCCACTATCCCATGAATGTCGGGCGTTCGGTCGATGAAATGCTGCGGATGCTCGCCGCGCTCCAGGCCGCGCACGCCGGCGACCGGCTCGCGCCCGAAGGGTGGCGCGCCGGTGAACCGCTGTTGCTGCCGCCTTCGGAGGAAACCGATAGCGGTGATTGGTTCTGCCGGAGTGCGCCGTGACCGCTCTCCATGCCGCGCGCGAGCTGGCGGACGCCGCTGCGGAAAAGCTGAAGGCTTACGCGCAACCCCAGCGCCTTATGATCCTCTCGCTTCTGCTGGAGCGTGGCGAGCAGTCCGTTTCGGCGATCGATGAAGCCACCGGCATCGGCCAGCCCGCCCTCAGCCAACAACTTGCCGAACTGCGCCGATCGGGCCTTGTGAGCACGCGCAAGCACGCGCGGCAGGTTTACTACAGCCTTGCCGACAGCGGGACGGAGCTTTGCGTGCGCGGGATCGAGGCCGTATTCGGTGCGGGCGATCTATCCGGTTTGCCGGGCTTGGCCACCGATGAGCGATCCGACCTTGTGCCCGGCGTGGCCCATTTCGCACGCGTTGTCGGCCGCTGAAGCTACCCGCTCAAAGTCCTCGCCGTTGTCGTTACCTTTACGCCCGATGGTTCCTGCGCAACCGCCGTAGCCCTGCTATCGCGATCACGATGATCCCTGCGCCCAAGGGAATAGCGTTTCCCCACAGCGAATATTGTGTCGGATCGGCGGGCGATGGCAAGAATGCATCTAGGCGGCCTGCTTGGTGAGCAGGCAAACGCGCGGCGATGCTCCCGTCTGATCGGATTACAGCCGTCTCGCCCGTCGGCGTCGCTCGGATGATCGGCAGACCTTCTTCGATCGCCCGGAGGCGCGCTTGCGCGAGATGTTGCTGTGGTCCGCCAAATCCGAACCAGGCATCATTGGACGGATTGAACAGAAAGGCCGGGCGATTTTCTGGATCGATCACCGCAGCCGGGAATATGATCT
Source organism: Novosphingobium panipatense (assembly GCF_900182875.1). Classification (NCBI taxonomy): domain Bacteria; kingdom Pseudomonadati; phylum Pseudomonadota; class Alphaproteobacteria; order Sphingomonadales; family Sphingomonadaceae; genus Novosphingobium; species Novosphingobium panipatense. The sequence goes on along the minus strand of NZ_FXUI01000015.1, from coordinate 33,596 downwards.
CATAGCAGATCGACACGCCGGCCCTGAGTTTCCGGATGTTCAAGGTCCGCGGGCCAGGCCCGGCAATGAAGTCGGTGTTGCCCGGCACCAGCCGCGACATGCCGAGACGTCCGAGAATGTTTGAAAATGGCAGATATTCGCCGAACGGCACGAGATGGGCCTTGTCATAGCGAACAAGGATGGCGCCGTCCGCATCGAGCACGAAGACACTGTTCGTCAGCCCCTTGTTTTCGGTCGTTCCTATTGCGCCTGTGAAAAGCAGATCTTGGGCACTCAAAGCCGATGTTGCTTGCCGCCTTAGGGCGAGGTCAATGTCCAACGGCTCTGTGATGGCCGCTTCGGGCCAGAAGATCAGTCGAGGTGCGTTGGAAAGCGGAGCCTTGGTCAAGGCCATGTATTTCATAAGCTGAGCGTCGGCTTCGCCGGGCCGCCATTTATCGGACTGGCTGATATTTCCCTGCACGACACTGATCGGGATGGAAGTGTCCGCGACCGTGCCTTTCTGGGGAAAAGCTAACCATGCCGTAATGATGCCGATCGTGGCGATGAGCGGACGCAGGCTGTCGCCGCGCGTGACGGCGGCAATCAGACCGCACAGCAGAATCGTGACGCCTGAGAGACCCAGGCCACCGATCACGGCCGCGCCTTGCGCTACGTGAGGTGCATCAAGCCAGATCGACGCTAGCGGGTTCCAGGGGAATCCGGTCAGCACGATTCCGCGCAGCCATTCTGCAATCATGAAGCCCGCCGACGCATGCACCGCGAAGCTGATCCCCGATGCTTTGCGCGTCACCGCATGGGCAAGGCCAAGCGCAAGCGCCCAATAAAGTGCGGTATAGGCGGAAAGGAGAGCGACCGCGATCCATCCTAGCCAGGGCGGCATCGCATCCTGAAAGGAAAAGGCGTGCGCCAGCCAAAACAGGCTCGCGATGCCGACGCCGACGCCGAACCACCAGCTCGCCGCGAGTGCAAGGCGCATCGTGCAGAAGGCGCTGGTCGTCCGTAGAAGCAGCACAAGGGACGCGACCGTGGCGGGCCAGAAACCAAATGGCGCAAAGCCCGTCGCTGCGACCGCACCGAGAGATATGAGGCCGACGCGCCGGGAAATTAATGCATCAACCCGTCCTATGATGCTCCGAATAAAAGCGGTCCTGGTCGATTGAGCGGATGCTGGCGCCGTTTCTGCCGAAGTCTCGGATTGCAAGCGTCCGCCCATGGACGAATTTGCAACCGGCAAGCTTAAGGCCGCCTTAGGCGCGTGTCTCCTAACGCCAGGATGCTGTATAGGACGACGCGGCAAGGCTTAAGATTGACGTAAGATTATAGGTTGAGGGGCATCGTTGCACGGGCGAGCCAAGAGACAGCGCAGGCGGGCTAGTGAAGCATCGAGTAAAATTGACCCGCCGAGAATTGATCCAGCTATCCGGTGTCGTAACGTTGGGCTTCGGAGTGAGCTTCATCCTCAGAAAGATGGCGCCTCTCGGTCGCGACGTATCGGGCAGCGATGTAGCGCAATCGCTTCTCCGCGATCAGGGCGCGCCGCGTGAAGGGCCACCCGAGGCGGACGTCACCGTCGCGGTCTTTACGGACTATCAGTGTCCTGCGTGCAAGATGGCCGAACCTCAATTTCGAATGGCGTTTGAAGAAGATCGCAATGTGGCGGTTATCTATAAAGACTGGCCGATTTTCGGACCTGTGTCGCAGCGCGCGGCACGAATTGCGCTCGCTGCTGATCGGCAGTCGATCTATCCGCAGGTTCATCATGCCTTGATGAGCGAACGCCGGGTGCTGGAGCCGGCGGTCCTGCGCGAAGTGGTCGAACGCGCGGGTGGCCAATGGGATCGGATCGAGCAGGATTTGAAGGACCATGCTCGCGAGATAGATGCGATGATGGCACAAACTGCGAAGGAGGCATTTGCGCTTGGCATTGCGGGAACGCCTGCATTCCTGATCGGCCCATCGCTGATTGAGGGAGCCTTGGACCGACAGGAATTTCTTCGTGCGTTTCGTGCCGCCCGAAAGTCCGCTTGATACCACTTTGTCGATGGCCATTGTGTCCGATAATTATGATTCTCGGACACAAGCTTGACGGTCGAGGAAGGGCGTTTTACCCTCCCTAAATGGCCTCTGAAGCGCCCGACCCCGACAGCACGCTGCCCGCGACGATCGCGCAACCGGCGCTCCCCGACATCCTGCGCGCCGAGGTCGAGCGCGCGGCCACCTATGCGAAGGCGTCGCGGTCGGCGGCAACGCAGCGCGCCTATGCTGCGGATTGGAAGATCTTCACCGCCTGGTGCGACGTTCGTGGATTAGAAAGCCTGCCCGCGACGCCCGCCGCAGTCGCGACCTTTCTCGCCTCCGAAGCCGATCGCGGTATCAAGGCCAACACGATCGGCCGTCGGCTCGCTGCAATCGGCTACCATCATCGGCAGGCCGGTATCGATCCACCGCAGGAGCGATCGGGTGCCGGCGCCATGTTCGAAGTGCTCGCCGGCATCCGTAATAGTCTGGGCACCCGCAAGGAGCGCAAGGCACCTGCCGATGCTGACGCGCTGAGCATGATGCTGGCGACGATCGAAGGCGACGACCTGCGCGCGCTGCGCGATCGCGCAGTGCTGGCGATCGGCATGGCGGCGGCGCTGCGCCGCTCCGAGCTGGTGGCGCTCTGGATCGACGATGTTGCATTACCGGCCGAGGGCCTGCGCGTGCTGATCGGACGGTCCAAAACGGATCAAACGGGCGAAGGCGCGGTAATTGCCATTCCCGAAGGTCGGCGCATCCGCCCCAAGGCGCTGCTGCTGGCGTGGATCAACGCCGCCATCGAGGCGGCGCGCGAATTGAACAATCCGCTCATCACCTTCGACGAGGGGCCGCTGTTTCGCCGGTTGACGCGCGGGGGTGCTTTGACCGCCGATCCTATGTCAGATCGGGCGGTCGCCCGTCTGGTCCAGCGCTGCGCGGCGGACGCCGGATTCGATCCTGTCGACTATGCCGGGCATTCGCTGCGTTCAGGCTTTCTCACCGAGGCGGCGCGGCAGGGCGCGAGCATCTTCAAGATGCGCGACGTCAGCCGTCATAAGTCCGTGCAGGTTCTTTCCGACTATGTGCGCGACTTCGAGATGTTCCGCGACCATGCCGGTGAGAAATTCTTGTAATGCCAATCGTGGATACCAAGAGCTTCAATGTCGGCATAACTGCTAGGTTGGGCTACCGGCTTTGGTCGATGCGGCGATATTCCGCGGGTGGCGACGGCCGTTTGTCATCGACAACCTTGCTTAGCACCTTCTGGACGAAATAGGCGTCGCTACCGGGAGCACTTTCCTTGCCGGCGCCCCGCTGCATCGCGGCCTCCGATCCAGTCCGCAGCCGAACAGGTTCAAAGGACTTCCCTTCGGCCAGCGCTCCGGCGATGCGCTCGCGGGCATTACGGATTATCTGATCCCTCAGTTCGGGTTTGTCGTGGAGCGCGTTGTTCAACACGGCCTCCATGAAGCGGAAATTGCTGTCGGCGGCTCGTTTGTTGGCTTCGCCACCCGGTTCCGGCTGCTTTTTCCGCGCCATGGCTACTTCTCCTGCCAGCGTCACCACCTAGCGATTGCGTTGCCGTTCTGGCGGTCGATGTTCGCGTTGCGGCGCCGGCGTCGGAGATCGTTGACGAGACGCCGCCGTGCGCCGCGCAGCCGGTTGTTCGGCTTCGCGTTCCGGGCCGCCCCGGACACGGGCGGGTTTGATATCCCGCCCCTGTCCGAGCTGATCGGCAATCTGTTCGCGCGCGATCCGCATGACCCGATCAGCGGTTTCCGGTGAAGTTTCGAGAGCGCGTCGGACTACAATGTCCATTGCGCGAAGCTGGCTCTGGGCGGCGCGCTCATTGCGGCGGGTCCGGTCGGCAACCCCGTTGGCCCTCTCCCGCTCCTCGCTGTTCCAGGGCGGCGTTCCCGGCTTGCGATCCGAATCTGGCGCATGGAGGCGTTTCTGATCGCTCAGATCACGCACCAGACCCGGATCGCGATCGCCGCGCTCGACATACCAGCGACCGACAAGCGCCATGTCATAATAATGATTGTCGGCGATCGCCGAGGCAATTTCCGCATGAGCACGGGATTTACCCGCAAAGCTGTCCATCGCGGTCATCGCTCGATCGACGCTTTGGGCGCCGCGCGTCCGGCTGTTGCTGTCATCCGCATACGTCCATGCCCAATCGGCCGAGGCGTAGGCTCTGTTCGCGGCCCGTGCTTCGGTAGGGTCTAATCCTGCCCGAAGCATGGTCACGCTAATCGCCCGATCGAGCGCTTCGGCCGTTGGCCGCCTATAGCCGTCAACCGGCGTCGGGAGGGATCGTGTCGGCGAGGAAGGGGGTATGTCCTGGGGCCGCGCCCTGTCGCGGGGCTGTGCTTCCCGGCTTGGTGCGGTATCTGTGTCCTGCGTCGGTTCAACGGGTGCTTCCCGCGCTTGTTGCCGCTCAGAAACCGGCGCGATGCTATTACGCGCCTTGTCATTCCTTATGCGGTCCAGCTCCTGTAAATCCCGGTCTGTCGGTTTATACCCCCGCACAGCTATCCCGCGCTCTGCCGCTTCGAACCACACCGCGCGGCGAAAAGTCTCGCTGCCCGCAACCTGAACCCGGTCCCAGCCTCGATGTTCGGCGACGGTGACGAGATCCTTGGCGACCTCACGGCTGTCATTATCGGTGACGAGCCGGTTGCCCCGGTCCTGAAAGGCGGGCTTGTCGGCTGTCGGCGTGCTGAAATAGGCGGGATCGCCCGTCCAGCGCGAAGGCTGGGTATAGTAGCGGCGCTGCACCGCTTCCGGCATATCACCGGCATTGAAGGAAGGATCGCGCGTTCGTTCGGCCCCGCTGCGCAGTTCGAGATTCGTGGCCGCGCGATCCCCTTTTTCCTCCTGCTGGGGTCGCTGACTATCTGGATCGCGGCGAAATACGCGGGTCAAGTCGGCCCAGATGCTATTTCGGCCGCCGTGTTGCTGTTCGCTCATCTTGCCGTCTCCTTCAGGCCGGCTCGCGCTGATCGGTTGCGCGTGCTATCATCTGTTCAACAAAGGCCCTGGCCTCGCCCTCGCTGGCACCTCTCTTCGGCACTTCGATATCGTCAAGCACCAGCGCGTTAGCGGGAATGACGACGTTCCCGCTAATCTCCGCGTCGGTCATCTCTCTATCTGGTATTTGGCCGGTATCCGCCTCGCCCGGCACATCGTTCGGAATTGGCGCAACGACCTTTTCTTTCTCATCCGCCGCGTTCGCCAGCGGCGGACCCGACGGAGCGGGGCGAGGAGCAGCCGGGCGAGCGTGAGCGGGCAACGGGTGCGCCTCGATTTCGGGCGGGCGCATTAGTCGGCGCTTAAGAACGGGCATCCGATAGTAGAACAGCTTTTTTGCCCGGATTGGCGGGATGCCAGCGCGCAGCACCAGCATGTCCTTGCGCGACATCTGCATCAATTCCTGCGGCATCAGTAGGGCGCGGCGCTGATCGCTTTCCGTGGTGCTGCGATTGGCGAGCAGGCCGTGTATCGTCAGGCTCTTTGATTTCGCCTTGAAGCTGTAGAAGCCCAATCGTTCCGATAGCTCCTTTGCCACGTCCAGCTCCTTGGGGGTGAAGGCGACTTCCACCCCGCAATTCGTTACGATCGACCGGGCGACCTGATCGCCATAGAGCGCGCGCAATTGGGACTGGCCCTGGATCACCGGCAGCAGACGGAACCCATAGCCCGCTATGAAGGAGAAACTGTTGGCGATCGTCATCGCGCGCCCGAGCTGCACAAACTCATCCAGCAAAGCGAGAACCTGCACTTTGAGCGTGCTGTCATCTTCGGGCAGCGTGCGGGTGTTGAGGTCGACAAGCTGTTGCAGCAGCAGATTATAAACCGGCGCCACACGCTCCATATTGTCGGGCGACACGCCGAGATAAAGCGACATTCGGCGACGACGCAGATCGCGCATATCGAAATCGCTCATTGAGGTCGCAGCGTCGACATAGGGGTTAAGCCATAGGCTGAGCTTCGAGGTTATGGTCTGCCGGACGCTGGAGAATGTGTTGTCCGACCCCGCCGTGAAATCAGCGATGGCATTGATGCAGGGCGTGGAGAGCCGGACCCCGGCCGTGGCCGCTTCCTCCACCAGCTTCGGCAGCGTCGTTTTCGGATCGCCCTGTGTCATCAGGCGGTAGATTTCGCCGATCGTGAATGGCCGATGCGGCATGGCGGCAATGTAGGCCCCTGTGCCAATGAAGCCGGTGCGGGCCGATTCCGCCCAGAACGGATCGCCTCTTTCCGGGCTGGGGAACAGCATCAGGGCAATCTTCTGCAATTCGTCGATAACTGCGACCTGATCGTCCCGATCTATATAGGCGAGTGGATTATAGCGCGACGTCCGCCCATCGGTGGTGAGCGGGTCGAACAGCCAGACTTCTTGCCCGCCTGCCTTGCGAAATCCTGCCGTCCGTTGCCAATTCTCGCGCTTCACATCGAGCACGACGACCGAATCCGGCCAATTCAGCAGGTTGGGAATGACGATGCCGACGCCCTTGCCCGACCGGGTTGGCGCTTCGAGAAGGACATGCTCGCTTCCTCCGAAGGTCAGGAAACGTCCGCCTTTGCGGCCGAGGATGATTCCGCGTTCGGCGCGTAGATCCTCGCCTGTGATTTCGCTCTCGCGGGCAAAGCGGGCCGCGCCATGGAGCGGCCGACGCTGCCGCAGGACGATCAGCCCGCCGACAGCACCGATCAGGCCCGCGACGCTGTAGCCTCGTAGCAACCAGCTCCGCAGCGCGGGATCGTCCCTGTAATACCAGAGCCAGGACGGGAGCACCGTGAGATCGATACCCGTGCGAAGCTGTTTCAGGCCCGCCAGTGCGACGACCAGCGCGATCGCCGTGGCGACGAGGACCGCGGCGAAGGCTCCGCCGCCAAACAGCAGCGCCCTACGCGCGGGCATCGATCCCGTCTCCCTGCGGCGCGAAGTGAACTTCCTCGACGCCGAACCGGCCCGCGTCCTTCCGGGTCTGGACAATGACGTCGACCAGCATTCGGAGCAGCCCGCGAATATCATCGCGCGCAAGATCGCGGCCGCCTTCCGATTCCTTGACGAGCAAGGTGAGCTGTTCAATCGCGCCGGCGGCCGACCCGGCATGGACGGTCGTGATCGAGCCGGGATGCCCGGAATTGACGTTCCGCAAATAGAAGAACGCGGTGCCGTCGCGCAGCTCCTGAAGGAGCACGCGATCGGGCCGCATCCGCAGGGCACTTTCCAGAAGCTGCTTGGGGCCGACCTTGGCAAGACCTTGCCCGTCATTGGCATAGACGAGGTGGACAGTATTGCGGTGTGGCACGACCAGTTCGCGCGTGTCCTCGATCGTGACTAGGCGCTCGCCATCGGGAATGAGTTGGACGAGCGCTTTGGCAAAGGTCGTTTTACCGGAGCCGGTCGCCCCGCTCACCAGGATATTCTTGCGCGACTGGACCGCGAGGCGGAAGAAGGCAGGCCAATCACCGGCATCGCGCAGCGCCAGCAACCGACGGTCCGCCTCCGATATGCCCTTGCCGCCAACGCGAGTCAGGGAAAACAACCCGCTATCGGCCAGATCGTCAATGCCAAGCGTGACCTGCGACGGCTTGCGGATTGTGAAGGAAGGCGTGTCGGCGGGCGCTACGGGTGGAATGACAATCTGGCAGCGCTCGCCACCCGGCAGGACGGTCGAGCAGATCGGCGAGGACGGCAAGATATCCTGGCGTGTATGTGCAGCAGCGGCGGTCGCAAGGGTCGTAAGCCACCCCGGCGTCAGCGCGGGGACGTCAAGCCAACGCCACCCCTGCCGGTCCTCGATACCGACCTCGCCGGGACGGTTGATGACCAGCTCCGTCACATCGGCCGGTGCGAGCAGCGGCGCGATCGGCTCCAGATAGTGCCGCAAGACCGAAATATCCGCTGTCATGGTGTCCGCCGAAGCTGAAGGCCATAGACATCAGCGAAGTTGAAATCCTTCGCGACGAAGATTGCCACTTCCTCGCCCTGGTTCTTTTTCAAGACCGGCCTGATCTGCATATTGTGCTGAAGCGCGATGCCAGCGGCGTCCGAAGGGACGCGCACGGTATTGTCCGCCTGATCGGCACCGGCGATTCTCTGTCCGGCAATATAGGCGGCATCATCGACCAGCGACATGAGCAATGCGCCGCCGAAGCGTGCCCAGAAGAACGTATCGACAGCTCCGGCTAATCCGGCGCGGCCAAGCGCGTCCGCTCCGGGCGAAGCCAGATCGATGCGAACACCTTGTGGCGTGACGGCGCGGGTCCACAGCACGAAAAGCCTGTTCTGGCCCTGCTGAAGCCCGCCGCGATATTCGCCGAGGATCTTGGTGCCCTTTTCCATAAGGACGACGCGACCATTTTCCGAGAACACATCGCGCGGAATGATGCACGAGACATAGCCCGGCTGTGCCGAGTTCATCGCGGTTTCGAGAATGCAGGGGATAAGCGTCCCGGCGGTGATAAGGAAATTCCGGTTCGGAAGCATCGAAGCGCGCGACTCTCCGATTGCCGACGACTGGCGCAGAAGATCGAGGGCATTGGGTGCCCGCCCCTCCCCATCAGTGCTGTTGTTCGCGCCTATGCTCGCCGGCATTGCAGTCGGGGCACCCGCTGCTTCTCCGGCCGTGGGCGTAGCCCATTGCCTGCCGCCATAGGCCACCAGCGTAGAGCGTCGGGCATTGTCGGCAAGGGTCGCGGCAGGATCGCGCGGCCCTTCCCCGGTCGCGCTCTGCGGTGGTGCTGAGGGGTCAATCGCCGGAACAGCCTGGCCTTCGGGGGGCGCCACCAATTGCGGGGGCGGCTGTATGCCGGTTCCGGTTACTCGCGGCGGCTCGTAGGCCACTACCTGACGGGCCTTGCTATCGGGTCGATCGGCATTGGCGTTGCGCGTCATCAGCGCACTTTCGCCATTGTTCCTGCTTGTGCCTGAGTTGACCCAGATGATGCCGATGACCATCGCCACGCCCGCGAGCACAAGGGCGCCGGTGCGCTTCGCAGGCGATATGGCGGTTACGGGCGTGATGCCACGATCGATCTCGGCCGCTTCGGGCGTCGGGTCGAGAATGCGGTCGCTGGGGGGTGTTTCCGGGGACTGCGATGCCATCAGTCGTTCCTCCGCTGCATGGTCCGGTCGACATGCGACGAGCCGGTATTGGTCCCGTAATCGACGCCCCATTGCGGCGGCGCCTGATTGTAGATGCACAGCACTTCGCGGCCGCGGCGTAACCGGAGCTGTTCGGCGACGGCGTGGACCACCACGAACTCATCGCGCACATCGAACGGGACGAGTGTTTCGCTGCCATCCGGCCTGACGAGGTAAATGGCGGGAATCTCCCGGTTCGCCGGGAAGCGAAGCACCGTGAACTGCCCATTGTCCGAAACTTCGGAAGGTTGGAGCGCGGTCGATCCCTGGACCTTGTAGGCCAGATTGCGCGGCCCCTCGATCACACCGCGATCGAGCGCGCCTTTGATCGCAGCGGCTTCGACGGCCGCAAGGCGCACGGCATCCTGCGTCGCCGCGAGACGGGCGGCGCGCTCCCGCTCATCCTCCGGATAGCGGAACCGGACCTGAAAGAAGGTGTTCGGCGATCCGGCCGTAATCGGGCCGCTTCTCGCGCTTAGCTCGAATGTGTAGTTGCGCAGCGTTCCCCCGCGCGACGTTGTGACGATCAGATTGGTGGCGCCGGCACGTTCGCGGGGCTTGAGAAACAATATATGCCCCGCCACCGCGACTTCCCAAGATACGGTGTCGCCGAGCGCCACATGCTCGATCGTTTCATCCGGCCCCAGCAGGATTTGCGTGGCCGTTCGGAAAGTGCCGACGATTCTATAGACCTCCCGCTCGTTGTAATCGACCCAACGCACGCGCGGGTCAGCCGGATCGGGTCGGGGCGTTTCGGCGGCCATCGCCGTCCCGCTCGCCAAGAGCGCCAGAATGAAGGCTGTCGTCCGGCCGATCATTGCGCCACCTCCGGATCGGCCCTGTAGGTGAGCACCTGAAAGCCCAAGGGGTTGCGATAGCGGTCCCCTTCTTCCATCGGGGCATTCGTGTAGGCAAAGCTGACTGTCGCGATCCAGTCGCTCGATGTCTCTTCGGCATCGACCCGAACAATGCGCGTGAAGCGGACATTGGCGACTTTGGAGTTGATGAAGGCGATGTTGCGCACGCGCGCGTCAACGACCGTGTTCGCGCCCCACTGATTGCGCGGGCTTTGCGGATTGGAGGGGCTGGCGGCTGCCTGCCAACGCTTCTGTTCCGAAGGATTCGAGAGAATGGCGACCTGTCGAAAATTCTCTTCTGCCGCCGATGCAAGCCAGCTTTCGCGCGTCCGAACATATAGCGCGAGGAAATATTTCGTGACGGCTTCATCATAGCCGATCGGTTTTGCGCCGGTGATGGCGGTCTGGACGTCCACCGCGCCGGTGGTCTGATTAACGCGGATGACGAACGGCTCCACCGTCTTAAGCGGGGCGAGCGCCGCGACCGCCAGCACCGCCGCACAGGCGACGATGCCCGCGATTCCGGCGATAATCCATGCGAGGCGGCGCGATCGAATTGCGTCGCGCACGCGATCCTGGTCCCAGCTCCGGGCTTCCTGAAAATAGGCCCGCAGCCCTTCAGCTTCGACGCCTTCAGCCATTATCCTCGCCCTCCGCAGGGGCGCAGCGAGGCAAGACGCGCCTTTTCATCGGTATCACGCGACGCGCCGGTCGCGGGTGGCGGGGGCGGTGCTTCATCGACGGCGCCGGGCGAGTTTGGGCGCTCTCCCCCCGGAAGCACGGTCCCATATATATTGACGTCGCGCAGGTGCTTGCCATCGCAGGTTGCGAGCTTTGGCGGGTTGGTCGATGCGCATCCGGTTGCCCCCAGCAGCGCGATCGCGGGCACGACGCCCAACGCTCCTCTCCCGAACCAATTCATCCCGCTTTCTCCTTTCATCTGGCGCGCAACGATCCGCCGCTCGCGATTCTGCCCCGGCCCAACATCCGACTTGCTCCACCGCCCACAGCGCGGCCCGCACGGGCCGCCTGGCCGATTCCTGCGGCCGTGTTGCCCGCGAAGTCCCCGACGCCGAGCGCGGCCCCCATGGCGATCCCCGATGCGATCGTCGGCGCCAGCAGGAAGAAGATGGTTCCCAGAATGAGATAGGCCGCGAAAAGGGCCGCTCCGACCGTCACATCGACTATTCCCTGCGACTGCGAGAGCGCGGTTTCGCCGAGATCCGTGATGAGTGAAGTGATCGCGATGATGACGCCCATCAGGACCAGATAGTTGAACGCCTGGCTGAGCCAGCCATAGAACATCCGGCGCGTGGCCTCGAACAACGCGAGCGCGATGAACAGCGGTCCCAAAGCGATGATGATCGCCAGCGCCACCTTGGCAAAGACGGTCACGGCGAAGCCAATCGCAGCGGACAGGCCCGCCAGCACGTTCAGGGCCAGCGCGACCAGATAGAGGACGAGCTTCCAAGGATTGATGTCATAGTAAGTCGCCGCTTCCTCCCTGATCCGGAGGATCAGCGCGTCGGCCTGCGCATAATAGTCGTCAAACGCCGCGCCTACGCTGTCGATCGTCTTGCCTGCGAGCGCCTGGGCGATGGCGTCGGGCATCGAATGGAACAGCGGTTGGGTAATCCATTCCGAATAGGCGACGGTCGTTGCGGCCAGATAGAGAATGCAGAGCTTCACCATCCGATAGAACAATTCGCTCCACGGCTCCGAAATAACGCCACGCATCACCGCATAGCCATAAAGAACGATGTAGATGGTGAGGCCGACCGCCAACGGCCCACGGATGACGTCGACCATATTGGTCAGCCGTTCGTTGAGGAACAGGTCGAGCTTCCCGTCGATATTATCGTAGATGCTTTCAAACAGGTGGCTCGCCATTCACTCGCCCCCTATTGTCCGAGCGAACCGCGCGCCTTGCGCAAGATGTCGACATCCGCCGCGTTCGCGCACTCCTGCGGCACATTATGGGTTCCGTCGGCGCACGCCTTCAGCACAGCGGCCAATTCGTCTGGGTGACGCTCGAAATGGTTCTTGCCGCGCGGCTCCGGCGAGCAGGCGGCCGCGGCCAGAGCAAGCGCGACGGTGGTGAGGGGCAAGAAGGCGCGCATCACGGCTTGCTGAGACTTTCATAGGCTTGCGACAGAATGCGTTCCGATTCCTGCTGCGCGCGAAGCCGTTCGCCGGCGGCCTGGCGCATCGCCACCGCCTGCAATTGCATGGCGTCATTCTGGATATGCGCGTTTTCCACCCCGATCCGGGCCTGGATATCGAGCACGTCCTTGGCGTCGGTTGCGCCGTCGAGCGCGCCCCGCAATTCCTCCAGTCCATCCGTGCGCTTCCGCGTCACGTCATAGGCTGATTCGGCGAGCGCCGCGTCCCTTGCCGCGTCGTTGCCCATGGTATCGAGCCGGCCGCGCGCATCGAAGGATGCTTCCGGCGTGCCAGCCGCGAGCGTCGGCAAGTTGACGCGCCCGGCATTGCGGATCGTCGTCGCTCGATTGCCGATGGCGCCCAGCCCGTCAGGCCCCTCGTTCATCAACACGGCGATGTCCCGTGCTTCGGGGGGAAGCCACCGGCGCACGGCGTCTTGACTCAGCGATGTCGCAATGCCGTTCACATCGGTCACTTTGTTGAGGCTTCCGAACAGCGCCTGCGCCTCGCTGATTTGCTGCTTGCCCTGTTCGATCATCGAAAGCGTGTTTTTCACGGTGGCAAGCGCCTGAGCGAAGCCGCTTTGGTCATAGACCGGAATGCCCTGTGCGGCCGCAGGGGTCGCCGCCATGGCCGCGAGCACGCCGGCCGCCATCAATGGTTTGCGCATGATCGTCATCCTTTTGAGACTTTGGGCGAGCGCCGCCGCTGGTGAAAAATGGGAAGCCAGATCGCCGGATCGTCGCCGACTTCGGCACGGATGGCATCGAGAAGGGCGACCGTCTCCGCCGTGCCCGAGAGCACGGCCAATTCATCGTCGAGACCGCCAAGGTCGAGTTCGACAACGATGGAATCGTGCCCCTGCTTGACGAGGAACCGCCGCTGTTCCGGAATCAACTCGTGGCGGATCAGGTCATATTCCTTCCGCGTCAGACCGAGGCCCTTGATATAGTCGTCGGGATTGCCGTTTGGGTTGGGCAGGATGATCTTCGTCGCCATCTGCTCGATGATGCTGTGGGCGATCGGCGATTTGAGCGTGTCGGCCGGACTCTGTGTGCCGAATACGAAGAAGGCATTGAGCTTGCGGTAGGTTTTCAGGCCATCCTGCGCAAACTCCTGAAATCCCACGTCCTCCAGCGGCCGCCACACCTCATCAATGTCGAGCACAAGCGGTTGACCAGTCAGCAACGCATCGATCCGGTGGAACAGGTAGAGCATCACCGGCGACCGGATTTCAGGATTTTCGAGGAAATCCGTCATGTCGAAGCCGATGAAGCGCGCATCGAGACTGAGCGCGTCCTTCTCATTGTCGAACACCCATCCCAGCGCCCCGCCCTGGCACCATTTTTCAAGGCGCGCGCCGATGCCTTCGGCGTCACGCTGTCCGAGAAGCTGGCGCAGCGCACCGAACGAGCGCTGATCGGCAGGCAGGCGGGAGAGCGACACCAGACCGTCGCTGATCCGGCGCTCCTCGGTTACGTTGAGCGTGCCGTTGCGCGGCGTGACGAGCTGGCGGATCAGCTTTTCCAGAAACACGAGATTGCGCGGGCTATCGTCGAGGCCCTTGAGCGGCGCGAAGCCGGTTGGTTCACCGTTGCGCAGAGTCAGATAGGTGCCGCCGCTGGCACGGACATAGATTTCCGCGCCGCGATCCTTGTCGATGAATATCTGTTGCGCGCCTGTCTTTTCGAGCTGCGCCATAAGGAAGTTCTGCACCACCGTCTTGCCGGTGCCGGTCGGGCCGATAATCAGCGTGTGGCCGATGTCGGCGCGGTGGAAGTTGAAATAATAGGGCGATTGCGCGGCCGTCTTGAGCAGCGCCACCGCCTGCCCCCAATGGTTCCCGCTAGCCTTGCCGCTTGGATAGGTGTGGAACGGCGACAGCGCCGCGAAATTGCGCGATGTGATCGCAGCAGGCCGCGAGCGCCATGCGAAGTTGCCGGGGAGCTGCGACCAGAAGGCAGCTTCCAGCGCCGGTCCTTCGCGGGCTGAGACGAGGCCCGCATCGGCCAGCGCTGCGCGCGCACCGGAAAGATTATCGTTCAGGCGCCGGATGCTGTCGCCGAACACCGCCAGCGAAAAATGATGCTCGCCCAGCACGAAGCGATTGCTTTGCAGATCATCGGCGGCTGCGATCAGATCTTCGGCTTGGCTGGACGCGGCATCTTCGGTCGATGCCATCTGGTTTTGTCGGCGCCGCAAACGCTCCGCAGCCCGCGCCTTGCCCATGAACGCGAAGGATTGGGACACGACGAGCGGGAAATCCGCGCTCAGCAGCGCGTTCAACTGGCCAGGACGGGTTGCTGCCGGATATTCCCGAATGCCGAACATGCCGATGTAGCGGCTGCGATCATGGGCGCGGACCTCGATCGTCTCGCGACCGAAGATCAGCCGTTCGCCATAGAGCGCGCCGCCTAGATGACCGCGCACCAGGGGCACGCGCCGATGCGTCCCCATCATCACCATTTCCAGAACCTCCATCGGCTCTGAAAACATGATGCCGCCATGTTCATAGGTGCCGAGACGGCGGGGGGCACAGCGCCCCAGCAACTTTACCGTATCGCGGGCCTTCTCCTCGAAGCGGAGCAGTTCGTCCGCGTCGATTTCCTCATCTTCACGCCGGGCTTGCGATATCCGCTTGAGAAGCACGGCCGTTCGATCCGCCGATCCAGCGGCAGGGCGCATCACAAGGGTCAGATAGATTTCATTGACGAACATCCGCCGCGCCGTGACCCGCTCGCGATAGCGGGCATCGAGCGCTGCGGCGAAGGCAGACCGGAAACGACCTTCGGGATAATCGGCGACATCATGGCGGACGATATGCGTCCAGAGCGCAAGGCGATCATCGGCGATGTTGCGCAACACGCCGTTCAGCTTTTCATGCCAGTCGTTGAGATCGGCGGGATCAGCCGTCTCGAACGACAGGCCGTCTAGCCGGAACATGGTCATCAGGTCGCGGTTTTCGAGCGCGACGACATGCGGATCTACATGCCGGACATAGGGCAGATAGCGGCCCGGCTCGGTTTCGTTTCGCAGGACGCGCCACGGCGTCCGCTCCGCTACCCCTCCCCTAGCCATGATGGAACCCCCGGCGCTTGAGGCCCGCGACGGGCAGCGGCGAATAGGAGCTTCCGCCCCACCATATCCGATTACGGCAACGCGCCTTGGTGCGGGTCCAGAGCATGAGCAGCCGGAAGGCATTGGCATCGTGGCGCACGACAAGCCGCGCGACTGCGAAGGCGGCACCGCCGAACGCGAGCGCATAGAGGGGATTGCCCGTGATGATGAGCGTCACGCAGGCGGCGAGCGCGATCGGCAGCGATGCCTCGATCGGCACGCCCAACCACATCGTCGGCCGCGTGACGGCGAGGAACAGGATTTCCTCTCGCAACCTTTCCTGATCGCTGGACGGGTTAGCCGCGCGCACGGGATCAGCCCCCCGTAATCGTATCGACTATCCACTCCGCGCTGAACACGATGAATATGCCGACAATGACGGTAACGAGAAGAGGCAGGCTGGCGCGGCCCGTGAAGAACATGAAGCCGACGATCACGACCGCAATGACCGAAATGGTCTTGGCAAACGTGCCAGTCAGCCAGGAAAGGATGTTCTGCGCCATTGACGTGATGCCGTCAGCCGCCTGCGCATAGGCGGGATCGGTCATCACCATGCTCACCGCAGCGGCAAGCACGAGCAAGCCAAAGCATCGTTTGATCGCCGGGAGATTGACCGGCAGCGGACGGGCGACGCGCGGGAAGGTCATTGCATCATTTCTCCTTGAAGCTCCTCGGCTTCCTTGGGGCGGCCGAAGATGAGCGCTGGCGCGGCGGGCCGCGCGAACACGTCCCATGCGGGTGCGGCTTGAACGACCTGGGCAGGCGCCGGGGATAGCGCTGGCGCGAGCGCGGGAGAGCGCCCCTCCCCTCTCGCAGCCGCTGGCGGCGGGGCCGGTGTCGCCGTGCCAAGTCCACGCGTGACAATCGCGGCCGAGCGGTAAACGCGCGCCACATAGCCGTTGGCAAATCCCCGGCGCGGCTTCCCGGTATTATAAAGCGAAAGCGCGATCCCCATTGCTTCCGGCCCACTCGCGCCCCCGCGCGCGGCGGTGCTGTAATTCAGGCTGATAACGCGCGCGGCCGCTGCGAGATTTCGGCAAGGATCGAATGTGTCCTCGACGCTCAGGCCGAGCCATCCAAGATTGTTACTGTTGATCTGACCAAGACCCAGATCGACGCTGTAGCCTGCGGCGATATAGCTCCGGGCTAGTGCCGCGGCGTCGGCCGCGCTGGTGGCAGGCCGCAGCTTGGGGCCGCCATTGACGTTGATCGCCAGCGTATCGAGTTCGCTTTCCGCATGAGCAATCGCGAGGATCGTCGCCGGGGCCACCGACGGGGCGCATTGCCGCGCAAGATCGAGGGCTATGGCGAGCGAAACGATCATTGCGAGCCGACCTCGCCCATCGCTTCGCTTGATGCCGCTTGCTCGATGCCGGCGAGCGAATAGGTTACGATCCGCCCGTCGGAATAGGTCATTTCGACCCGGCGCCGCGTGCTGCTGTCCTTATTGCGCACCTTCGTTTTGACGACGCCGCCCGCCGTGCAGGACGGAAAAGCCTTGCCCAACGCGAGTTGACGCCACAGCTTCGAGATCGGCGGAACGCATTGCTGATATTGTGTCGGCCCGCCCGGATTGGAGAGGCACAACAGAACCTGACAGCCAAAGTCGCTTGCGAGGGCCGGTGCAGGCGCAAACGTGGCGAGCAGCGCTACGCTTGCTGAGACGGCCAGAAGCTTTCGCATCTCTCCTCCCCCTTCTTATGGGCAATCTGTCGTTGTAACATAATAGCCCTATTGTTTTACAAGGGCAAGCGTCGTTACACAGGCATAATTGCTATCAAGAGTCGGGAGTCGGGGGAGACAGAGAGGATGAGCCTGCAATGTCCGCATGAAGTCGGTAATGATGCGGAAAGTTGTTATCGTTCTTCCGTGCTGGGTCAGAGTAAAGCACCGAAGATATCAATAGAGGTTATCGCGTCTCTCGCGGCGGCATCTATACGACGATCGCCCCCAAACGGCGATCTGCGGCTAACATGGTTCCCTGATCTAGCTTGTTTCGCTGCCACTATCGCCGATGGCACGAATCTTCGTGGAGCATATCGCCAAAAGCACGAGGATTCGCGGGTGGTCATCCAAGGCCGCTCCGGCGATGTCTCGACCATGCACAGCCATACCCTCCTGATTCTCGCGAAAGGGTTCGCCGAACCGGCGGGGCGACTGCGCATGTGGAAATCCGGCAGCATAAGGCGCGAGCTGCCAACGGATAAACGACGCGCGGAAGGAGCTTTGGTGAGGGCATAAAAAACCCGGCCAATGGCCGGGCTTTTCGAAGGCCTGCAAGCAAGCCGGTGTGACGACCTCTAGCTATACGGTCCTTCGATAAACAACAAGTCCAAAACGCGCGATTCCGCGCCACGGATTTTTTGTGTCCGCACGGGCTCCAGAATTGGAGTGACCGAACGATGTTGTCTGTCCCGCAACCAGGCGCCGGATATAGGCGCTACGATGCTCATTTCGCGGCGGCCGAGGCGACTGCCCAGCAGTTTCGTGGCTTTTCAGGCCGCATCACCCACGGCCAAGCCCTCGCCGCTTTCAAGCGCGCCGCGACCAGCATCGGCGCGAGCGCTCGAATCGTGCGTCTGATCGACCTTCTGTTCGCATGGACAAAGCCTCAGGACTGGCAGGAAGGCCGCCAGCCTTTGGTCTGGCCCAGCAACGAGCGCTTGGCGGAGGAGCTGGGGGTAGAGGTGCGGCAGGTGCAAAATCTGCTTCGCAAGGCCATAACGCTGCGCCTGATCGTCGCGCAGGATTCTCCGAATGGCCACCGTGGCGGTGCGCGTGGCGCTGATGGCCATATCGTCTGGGGCTACGGCTTCGACCTGCGGCCGATCGGCGCGCGCATGATGGAGTTTGCCGAGATCGCCGAGCGTGCCACAGCCGTTCGTCGCGAGAAGCAGGAACTGCGCCGACGGCTCACCATTGCGCGCAAGACAATCGCCCAGCTTGCTCAGACGGCCATTGATGAGGGCTTGGAGGGCTGTAAGTGGCTGGAGGAAGTCGAGACCGCCCGCATGATCGTCGACCACGCGCGGGGTCTTGCCGATATCGATGCCCTTGCCCGCCTCGTTCATCAGATCGAGCTTCGCAAGCGTCGCGTCCATGTCGCCTTCATCACCGCGTCGACCGTCGTTGACGATGGACAGGGCAAGGGACAATCGGTGGATAATTCAGTAGATATTACACCCACCGATGAAACGAATTGCACCCACTATACAACTACAACCCAACTCCAACCTGCTAATGCAGAAATACGTAATGGCTTAGCAGAGGGGCGTAGTGGCAATGGCGGTGCTCCTTCGTCACCGGCATCGCGTGTCGAAACGGACCTCGACAAATACGGGATCGACGTCGATTTTATCGGCAAGGCTTGCAGCGAGATTTGCTGGGAACTGGACCTCAGCACCCGAACATGGCGCGATTTGATCGCGATCGCCGAGCAGCAGGCTACCTATCTCTTCATCAACAATCACACCTGGCGCGAGGCCTGCCGGATCATGGGCCGTCGCGGGGCGGCGGCAGCGATGATCGCGGTCGCGCACAAGGAACGCGAGGGCCAAGTGACCAACGCCGGCGGCTATCTGCGCGCCATGACCCAGCGCGCGACGATCGGCGAACTGCACCTGGGCCGGACCTTCCATGGTCTGCGCGAGGCGGCGGATATCCAGTGATGCTCGATCCGACGAACGAACGTGCTTTCGCCGATCATCGAAAATCGACCGGGGGCGACGCTATCGGCGTAGAAAAACCGCTATTTTCCGGGGTTTCCGGCAATGTCGATCCCATGAACGCACCGATTTTGGCGGCCGCGGACCCAAATCCAGCCATCGCCGAAAGCACGAAAGCGGCCGCAGCGCTGGCAGGGCTGATTCGTGTATGCGAATCGGACGGGCTGGAATCGCTGAAAGCACGAATCGGGTCTGCCCAAGAATCGGCGAAAGCACGAATCCAACGGCCATTTTTCAAAGATCGGCCTCAAAGTGTCGTGCAAAACCGTCCCCCAAAGGCCCTGAAATGCGTCAAAGATTCGTGCTTTCAGCGATGGAAGCGGGTGTGCCGGTTTACTTCGCACGGACGCGGGGACAATCTGGGAACCGGAAAAAGCGCGGCGGATTCGTGCTTTCGGCGATCAGACAGAGGAAGGACCAAGGTGGCCTCCAGCCAGGGCGACCTTTTTGTATTCGACAGCCCCCTACATGGTGATGTTCGGGGCGAGCGGTCCATTATGGCTTTCCCCTTTTTCGCCCTCACCAAAACCGCCCAGATGAAGCCGATCGAATATCATGCGGAGAATGTGTCGATCGAGGTTCGCCCCAGCCAGAATGGGGTCGCAACCATCTACGATAAGGAAATCGTGCTCTACATTGCGAGCCTCATGGCCGCGAAATTGCGCGAAGGTGAGCCGGTTGGGCAGGATTTCACGTTTACGGCGCATGACTTCTTCCGGGTGACGGGAACTAGTCTGTCGGCCCGCTCCTATACTCGACTATCCGAAGCCTTGTCGCGGCTTCAGGGCACTCAGATCCGGACCAACATCGAAACCGGCGGCGAGGGTGAGGAAGGTTATTTCTCCTGGCTCGCCGAGGCCAAGCTGGCGTATTCGACGCGCGGGCGTGGGGGTGATAAGCGATTGAAAGCAGTTCGCGTCCGGCTTTGCGACTGGCTTTATCGCGCGATCAAGCTGGATCAGCGCATCCTCGCCTATCACCATGATTATTTCTCGCTGGGGCCGATCGAACGGCGGCTCTACGAGCTGGCGCGCTCGCATTGTGATGGTGACGAGCCATGGGAGATCGAGATCGAGGTGCTTCGCCGCCACGTCGGCAGCAACGATACGGCGCCGCGATTCAAACACACTCTCAAAGGCATCGCGGAGGCCGACGAGCTTCCAGAATATCAGATGGCGCTCTACGATGTCGTGGTGCCGCCCAAGGCGGGTGCGCCCAAGCCGCGCCGACGCGAGGTGCTTACGACAGTCGTTATCACGCCGCGCGCAAATCGGACCCGCCCGCATCCTGTTCCCCTGATTACCCAGCTTGTGCCCGCTGTTTGACCTCATCCGGGGCGCGGGCGTTCCTCAGATTCAGCAAAGTCTCTTGGCCTTCGTGCTTTCGCCGATTAGAGATCAGGACAACTCGCGGAGACGCGGGCTGAGGCATGGAAACCTTTCAAGCGCAGCTTCTCGGTCGACATTTCGGCCGGGTGGCATGCGCGCATGTCCAACCGGCAACGGTAAAGGCGCATGCGCGCTGCGCTGTGCCAGTGTTTCCAACACCCGGCTTTGGGCCGGCACGCCTCTCGATCCGGGGACGCGCTGCCGGCAGGGCGCGATTTTTTCGGTTGTGCAGCACCTGCCCGGATCACGACCACCGATCATGCCAATTTCACAAGCATCGCAAGGCTTTCTTCCCGCAACGCAGGGTATGCCCTGATGGCTGGGCGTTTGATCGGTTACGCGCGTGCTACGCTTACCGGCCCGTCGCTGGACGATCAGGAAAAGGCGTTGCGCAGGGCAGGCTGCAAAGTCGTTTTCCGCGATGATCTTCCCCAGCGCCCTGCCCGCCGCTTCGCACAGCGCGCGGCAGCTATCGAAGATCTTGAGAAAGGCGATATCTTCGTCATCGGCAGTCTCGATCGACTGGCATCCTCCCTTCCCGACCTAGTTGCAACGATTTGGTCGATCATCTGCTTGGGCTGCGGTGTGCGAACGCTGGCCGAACGGCTGAATCTCGATCCCGATGGGGCCGACGACGGCCGTGCCCTTATTGGGGCTATCGCCGCCGCCGCCAAAGCGCAGAACGCGGAAGTCTATGCCGAATCCGAGAGCAAGCGTCGTGTCCGGCGAGGCCGAAAGGACGCCCTCTCCGATGAGGATTGGCCAAAGATCGCGAAAATGCTGGAAAAGCAGAGCGTGTCGGACGTGGCTCGCCAATTCGGCGTCAGTCGGCCGACAATCTATCGTCTCCGCAAGCGCATGGAATAAACCGGCTCCAAACGCGTGGCTTGCCTTTTTGTTCTTTTTTTGTTCTCATCCTCTCATGGAACGAATCGAACAGGATGAGCTATCCGCCATCATTCTGGCGGCGCCGGGCTGGGCGCGCGTTGGCTTGACGATGCCGGACGAGGATCTACGCGAGCGGGCGGCAAGTGCGCTGGCGGCCGCGATCATCGAAGAATTGATCGGCACGCCTTGCCCCGACGTCAATCAACTTGCGCTGCCGCTTGATGTTAAGCCCGAAGGCGAACGCGCTCCCCAATAGCGCCGTAGAGAGCCTTCGGGCTTCGGAGGTCCGGGCTTTGGTGAGGTCGCCGCCGGTCAGAACGCTAAATGTCCCGAACAGACCGGGCGATCATAGCCCCTACGGCCCTCACCAGATCGGGGGGATTATAAGGTTTGGGGATAAAATCGGCGCCTTCGGGAAACTCGCCGTGCCGTGGACGCACCCTGCCGGACGTCACGAGGATAGCGACACCCGGCCATCGTTCGCGAACTATTCCAGCAAGGGCAAGGCCACTCATCCCCGGCATCTCGATATCGGTGAAGATCGCCGCAATGCCATCGTCACGTTCCAGAACGGCCAATGCCGTCGGCGCATCACACGCCTCGATTGTCCGATAGCCCGCCTCGACCAGAATTTCCGCCGCCATCATCCGCACTAGGCTTTCATCTTCCACGATGAGCACATCCGCGCCGCGATCAATATGGGCTTCCGATATCGTTGCCGCCACGCTCCCTTCTCCCTTTTCTCCCAATTGTGCGGGCGGGCCGCCGAACGAATCTGCCTCCTCAGGGGTAAGAAGCATCAGATCCGATCCGGTTTCGGCCCAAACTCAAAATCAAGTTCGTCGCCAGGCTGCATAGGAGGAACGCGCATGGCGACGTCATGTGCCCTTTGCAGGTGCATCGCCGCGGTGGACTCCCCCGCTTCATCCAGCAGTTCCAGAGCCTCGCGCATCAGCACGATCGCACGCGCGCGCATCGAGGCGAGATCCATCATGCCGTGCCCTCGCGCGGCTTGGCCTTGGCGATAGGCACGATCGCGGCCGACTCCTCCTCTCCGGCCCTCTCGATCGCGATGCCGTTCTTTCCATTGCGCTTCGCGCGATACATGGCTTGGTCGGCCGCGTGCATCAGCGCGAGCGGGTCATGCTTCGCGCCGGGCGGAATCAGGAGCGCCCCCATACTGCACGTCACCGGAATGGGCGCGCGTGCCAGAACTTCCGAAAGGCGGGCATGAATGTCGCTTGCGAAGCCTTGGCCCTCGACAATCGACGGCACGCGCACCAGCAGGGCAAATTCATCGCACCGATACGGCCGATCAGATCCTCGCGGCGCATGATCGCGGAGACGCCCTTGGCGAAGGAGCGCAGAACGTCATCCCCGACGATATGGCCTTCGCGATTGTTGACGGTCGCGAAATTATCGAGATCGAGGATGACGAGCAGCAGCGTTTGGCGAGTATGCCTCGCGTCCTCAATGGCGCGTGCGCTGCGTTGTTGGAACACTTCCTTGTTGAGCGTGCCGGTCATGCGATCGCGATGCGCATGGAACAGCTCGCGATCGTAGGAGCGGCGGAAGCTGGTGATGACCGCCGCCATGAAAAGGAAAACGAGGATGCAGACCACGACGCGCAAGGCGATCATCATCGGCGCGAGATTCATGCCCGACCGGAGCGATGGCACGACGGCGAGGGAAGCCGTGATGGTCGCGACGAAATAGCCCTCGCGCGCGCCCAGCCCCCAGCAAGCCGCACAGATCACAGGAATGTAGAGCGGGGCCGCGGCGATCGCGGGAAGCATATAGTCGGCATAGGCGATCAGCGCCGTGGTAACGACAATCGCCGACCAGATTTTCTCTCTCGACAGGGCTTCAAGATACGCGGCCAGTCGGCCGACGGGCAAATGGCTGTTCACGCACGCTCCTATTCGATCATCCTTCTCCAACGCCTGCGCGCGCTTTGGATAGCCAGCGGCACGCCTCTTTTTCGGAGGCGTGCCGGCTCTGAACCGGGTGTTGGAAACCTGAAGATAGTCAGGCGCGAACGCCTTTGGGCCGGGTGGCCTTGGACATACGCGTCCGCCACCCGGTCGCTGAAGCTCGACCGGCTCTATCTTCAAGAGGTTTCCACGCCTCCGCCCACGTCTCCGCAGGCAGGTTGGAAGCTACGGCAAGCGCGTTAAAAAATCTACCAGCCTTGTCCGAGAATCGTTTCCGGGGCGAGCTGATCGCTGAATCCGCAGCTTGTGCTGGTCAACCCATCAGCGGGTGAGTTCCGGTATCAGCACATTGCGATCGGCGAAGACTTGAAGATCGCCTGTCGGGATTGGAAGCACAAAGGGGGTAGTTTCCCCTGAGTTGCGGGCGGCGCCGTCTAAGTGCGGCGCAAGGGCCGCAGCCACCGCGCGATCGCCTCGCCGATGGCGTAAGCGCCCAGCATCACCAGCAGATGATTGACCGCCAGCAGCCCTATCGGCAGCGCGCCCGTTTCCATGCACAGGAAAACGGGAAGCGACAGGAGGGCCATCACACCGATTTTGATCGCCGCATGGAGTCCGTCTTGCTGGCAATCGTCCCTACTGTTCGACACGATAGGCTCCTTTGGTCCGGCGCCTGCTCAAATAGCGCTGTCCGGACAGAAAAGTAGATTGGAACGCTCCTAAAGGTGAGCCTCTTCTCTTGGCTGGTGCTGTTCTTCCTGATCTTTCAGGCGGGGCGGGCCGCTCTAGTGGATACATCTTCGGCGGCGATCCGGAACGATAATCTAGAGTTTCCTCAAGAGAGGGGGGAAGTCTCCCCCTGAGTGCGAGCCGCTTCGCCGTCTCGCCCTACCCCCTCTGCAGGGGGACACGTCCCCCCGCAACGCCCCCTGCCCCCTTTCCCGTCGCCCAGCTCGCCGGCGCAATGCGTGTCGCCTGGTCGACGCCGCGGTCGATCAATGACGCCGCCCAGGGGCGGCGAGATCCTTTTTGCTTATCGGGGAGAGGGGCGCGCGGCCCCCTCTCCCCCAGCAACGACAATCGGCCGGGCCGAGGCTCGCTGCGCTGCGCCCGCACCACCCCGGCAGATTCTCGCTGCCCCCCTCACCCTCCGCGTTCTTGGGCGTCCGTGTCCGCCAAGGCCGATGGCGAAAGGAGCCATCGGCCTGACGGCCAATTGAAAAACAAGGAGAAAATCACATGACGACGCTCAATATTCTTTGGAATGATCTTGTCGCGACCCCTCGCAATGTCCGCAAGGTCAAGACCGGGATCGAGTCCCTAGCCGCCAGCATGGCGTCCGACGATGGGCAGATTCAGAACCTTGTCGTGGTTGCCCGCGAGGACGGCAAATATGAGGTCATCGTGGGCGAGCGCCGCAGGCGAGCCGCCGTCCATAACGTCAAGACGAAGGTATGGGGCCGCGATGCGACGTTGCGCTGCGAATTGCGCGACGGGCAGAACGCCACATCGATCAGCTATGCCGAGAACGCGCAGCGCGAGAACATGCACCCCGCCGACGCGATCCGGGCCTTTGCCACCTTGAAGGCCGAGGGCTACACCGAGGAAGCCATCGCCAACCGCTACCATTATGATCTTGTCGAGGTCGACAAGATGCTGGCGCTCGCGGCTCTCTCCCTGAAGGTCATCAACGCTCTTGCCGCCAACAAGATCGACGTCGCTTGCGCGCAGGCGTTCACCCTGACCGGCGATCACAAGCGGCAGGAGCGAATCCTGAAACGCTATCGCACCGCCCATGAGGTCCGCCGTGCCCTTACCGAAACCAAGGTGACGACCGGGCACCGGCTGTTCAGCTTTGTCGGTATGGATGCCTATCAGGCAGCGGGCGGCACCATCACCGGCGACCTGTTCTCCCCCAAGGGGGAAGGCTATGCCGACGATCCCGATCTGGTGCAGCGGCTTGTCGATGAGAAGCTGGACGCGCTTGCCGCCGAGGCCGAGGCGAGAGGCTGGGGCGAGGTCATTGCCGCCGAAAATACGCCCTATGACAGCTATCGGTGGCACCGGCTCTATCCCGATCAGGAAACGCGCACCCTGTCCGATGCCGAAGAGGCGTTCATGGATGAGCTACAGGAGAAGCGGGAGGCACGGATCGCGGAGTTGTTCGCGGCCCTTGGCGAAGATTTCGATCTGGAATTTGACGAGGAATTGCGCGAGATCGAAGCCCAGATCGATAGGATCGGCACTGTCGAGCGCGACTATTCCGAAGAGGCCAAGCGAGGCGCGGTCCTGTTGATCGTGATCGGCCATCAGGGAAAAGCCGATGTGACGGCCTATACCCGCAAGGCCCCCCGTAGCACCCGCAGCGCCAGCGGCTCCGACAGCGGAACCGGCGCCCCCCGACCGCTCTATGACGCCCGCATGACCGAGGAACTGTCGCGGATGCGGACTGTTGCCTTGCAGGCCGAGGTTGCGAAGAACCAGCACCTTGCCAACGCGGTGCTGCTCGATGCGCTGCTGCCGATCCTCGCGGAGAGCCATCCCGACGCCCATGCGGTTCAGCTTCGCGCCAGCACGGACATTCAGGAACCGGCCCAGCATTTCGACTATAACACACGCGAAATGTCGTCGCCCTATGCCGGGGTGGCCGACCTGATCGCGGGTGCGCCGAAGAAAGCGGCCAATCGCTTCGCATGGGTTCTGGCCTTGGACGACGCCGATATTGCCCGCCTGCTCGCGGCCTGCACCGCTGCGTTGATCGACGGTCGCCACGCCAAATATGCGGACCCGGAACGGTTGCGTTCGGTGGACCGGATCGCCCGCGCCGCCAGTCTCGATATGCGCGATCATTGGGAGGGTGGCGTCGAGTTCTTCGGGGCGATCACCAAGAAGGCGATGCTTGCGGCCTTGACCGAGGCTTGCGGACCCGCCGCCGCCGAGAATTGCGAGAAGATGCCAAAGGGCAAGCTGGCAGAGGCTTGCGCCGAGCGCATCCCCGGTCGCGGGTGGCTTCCCCCTGCCCTCATCACCCCGGACGAACCCGAAGTCGAGCCGGAGGACGAGGCAGAGCCGCAGGACGACGATGGCGAGGATATCGACGCCGGTGAGGTCGAAGCGGTGGATGAGTGCGCCTTTGCCGAGGCCGACAACGACCCCGACGAGCATTTTGCGGTCGCTGCCGAGTGAAACGGGAGGGGGCCGCTTCTCCGGGGCGGCCCCCTTCCCCAACACCCCAAATTCAAGGATAATAGCCATGCAGCATTATGATGAACCCGCTTTCGACAACCGGCAGGCCCATGCCGAGGGCTGGGGGATATTCGATTTGTGCGAAGTCGGCCGCCCCGATCCCTACCAGCTACAGCGCGTGGATGCCGACGAGTGTTTCGCCAGCGATGACGAGGCGTGGCGGCACGTCGCCGCCCGCGCCGCCGAAGGCAGCGCCTATCATCGCGCGGCGCTCGATTTCCTGCGCGATCATTCCCCCGGCGAATATGCGGCGGTTGCCGCCCATGCCGCCGCGCGGGAGTCGGTCGCGTGAGCGGGCCTCGCTATCGTGCCCTGCTCGCGGGCGAGCCGGTGAAGCCGGGGCAGGCCATTGCGGACTTTCGCGGTGAAAGCTGGGTGCTCGACTATGTGACGCGCGGCCCCGTCAGCGTCGGGAAAATCGTCGCGACCAGCGCCGAGGGACGGCAGCGGGAGTTCTTCCCAAGCGTTTTTCCCGGTCTGTCCGTCGAACCTGTTCCAGACAGCGATCCCGGTGGTTGACTCTAGGCCGCGCCAGCGCCGCCGCCTTGGCGGCGGCGCACCCCGCCATCGCGCGGTGTGGCGCCCGGGCCGGGAGGATCGCCCTGATCGCTTCCTTTCAGGCGCGTTCGCAGGATCGCGCACAACCGCGAGACTACCCATCCGGCCAGGAGCAATGTCGCGTCGAATGCGCTTTGGCGCGGGGGCAATGGAACGCCGTCTGCCACCCACCGGATCGCGGCTGCGGAAAGCGAGAGCGCTCCGGCGATCCCGATCACCCAGAACAGGAATCCGATGACCTTCAACAGCGTAGCGGCGCTAACTTTGGAAAGGTGCATGATCGTCATCTTGGCGATGCCTGACATTTGCGCAAGAAATTGCGTTGGCTCCCGGCGCGGACTTGGTGCGCTATCTGCCCCGGACGGTATCTCAGGAGCCATCGCTTGAGAAGTCTCGCGGCACTTGCCCGACCAGCGATGGCGCCGACGCGCCAGCGCCCCCGCCTTCGCGGCGGCGCTCCCCACCGCCCAAGGCGGTGCGGCGGGCGCGCCCCTGGGGCCGCGCGGGCGCTGAGCCTGTTCGCGGTCCCCAATTGTTCCGCCACGCCTTTTCTGATAGGATCATCGCCATGACCGAGATTGCCGCTCCCCTCTGGACTCAGGACCAGGCCGTCGCCTTCGAGGCGGCGCGCGAGGCGGTGGTTGACGTAATCGCGGGCTACAGCGCCGAGATCGATGCCGAGCAGACCAAGCCGCAGCCCGACGGCGATCGCCTTGCCTTTCTCGAAATGCAGACGCGCCATTGTTTCGACGTGATGAAGTCGCTGCGCGTCGCCGATGACGCTACGGTCGCGCAAGTCCTCCGCGAATATAGCGCGATTGTCCGCGCGCGCGACGGCAAGAGCGAGTTGGCCGTCGCCGCCTGATCTGCATGGATCGTGACCCGGATCGTTATCGTCTTTCCCCGGACAAGCATCGCGCGATCTACAAAAGCCGCATCGCGCCGCTGCTGTTCGCGCAGGCCGCGCCGGTCGAGCGCCCTACCGCTCTGGTGCTTGGCGGCCAGCCTGGCGCTGGCAAGAGCGCCTTGCTGGCGGCCGCCCACGCCGAGTTCGATCGGCGCGGGGGCCTGATCGAAATCATCGGCGATGACCTGCGCGCCTTCCATCCGCGCTATAGCGAATTGCAGCGTCAGGACGACCGCACCGCTGCTTTCTTCACCGATCGCGATTCGGGCCGCTGGATCGAAATGGCGATTGCCGACGCTGCTGGGCGGCGCTGCAATGTCGCGGTCGAAGGCACCATGCGCCTGCCCGACAAGGTGGCGGAAACCCTCACCCGCTTTCGCGACAGCGGCTTTGTGACCGATGCGCGAGCGCTGGCGGTCAACCCGGAGTTGAGCGCGCTTGGCATCCTTCAGCGCTTCATCGCGCAGAAGGACAGCCGCGGCTACGGGCGCATGACGAGCATGGAAGCGCATCGGGCCGCGCTGGGCGGAATGCTCGATACGCTGGACCGGATGCAGGATGAGCGCCTTGCCGACCGCCTCACCATTTATCGGCGCGGCGGTGAGATCCTGCATCGCTTCGATTTTTCCCGTCCCCCCTCCCCGGACGAGCCGCGCGCGCGTGCGATTGTCGAGCGCGAGCGCGGGCGCCCCCTTACGGCTGAGGAAGTAGCCTATAGGCGCAGGGAAATCGATCGCCTCGCGCCCGCGCTGCAACGCTATGGGATCGTTCCGCAGGCGAAGGCGAAGCCTGATCGCGGGCGCACCGATCAAGGGCGTGGCAAGAACCCGCGCGAACGCTAGGCGCGGCGCGCGACTGATTCATTGCGTGAATCAGTCGCGCGAGTTTGATTCGAAATAGTCGTCAGACTTCGCGCGCCGGGGCCGGTAGAATCCGGGGATGCATTGCAGCTTCCCGGCCCTGTTCGTCCCGATCGAGCTGATCGCGCTCGATCATGCCCGCAATATCCGTCGCCGCTATGAGATCGTCGTGACCCGCGACCTGTTCGGCTCCTATATCGTTGAGACGAGCTGGGGGCGCATCGGCGCGCATGGCCGGAGCAAGCGGCTGTCCTTTCCGGATCGCCCCAGCGCCGAGCGGCACGTCGCCGCGACATTGCGTCGACGCGGAACGGCGAAGAAGCGGATCGGTGTGCCCTATCTCCCCTCGCCCTTTTGCAATCGACCCGCAGCGTTCGACCGCACCACACCGCCAGCCTTGTCGCCTATTGCGGATAGCTTCGCGGAAAGACCTGCGCGGTTGTAAAACAATAGGCATTATGTTTTACACTTCCAATTGTCCTCGTGGTTGCCGGTTTGCTTGATCCTTGAGCACGTCGGCAGCGATAAGGCGGAACGCGGGCCGCTGCCGGACTGGCTCACACCATGCGGCAATCCCGAACAGGCAAGGAACTGCATCCATGTCCTTCAACGGGCTTTTTGCTGATGGAAGATCGCTCCGCCCCGGCTCAGACGTGCAAGGAAACAACCACCCCGTCGAGGTCGGGGCTACGGTTTCCGTGTGCCACGGACCCTCCGTTTCTTTCCTTGCACGCGCCGAAGCTGCCGCGACGCCCATTTCCATCATCAACCCGAAGAAAGGAAATGAAGATGCGTAACCTTGCCAAGTTCGAGATCATCGGCCGCATCGGTGAGATCAAGGCCGGTAACGGTGTGGTCCACCTGAAGATCGCCGCCAACTATCCCTACAAGGATGAGAACACCGGCGAATGGGCCGATGACACCTATTGGAACCGCGTCGCGATCTTCCGCGAAGGCACCCGCAATTATATCGCGGACAAGGCCAAGGTCGGCGACCTGGTGCGGGTCGAAGGCCGCCTGCGGGACAGCAGCTACGAGAAGGGCGACGAGACGGTTTACACCGTCGACCGCATCGTCGACCAGTTCGGCATCCTCGCTCACGCGGCCGAACGCGCCGAGTGACGGCGCCGGGGCGGGCCGCAAGGCCCGCCCCTCCTTCCGTGTTCGTAATGGCTGCGAATCTCCCGGTTGGACGCCCTAAAATGCACCGCCGCGACCGTCAATTTCGCGTCCGAACGGCCGTGATCCTCGTAAGCTGTCTTGATGCCCGAAGGCGAACGCGCTCTCCAATAGCGCCGTAGAGAGCTTTCGGGCTTCGGAGGTCCGAGTTACGCGATCGAGGGGGGAAGTCTCCCCCTGAGTTCGAGCCGCGTGCCGCGTCTCGCCCTACCCCCTCTGCAGGGGGACACGTCCCCCCGCAACGCCCCCCTGCCCGCGCTTCCACGTCACCCAGCTCGCCGGCGCAATGCTTGCCGCCTGGTCGACGCCGCGGTCGATCAGTGACGCCGCCCAGGGGCGGCGAGATCCTTTCGCCTTGTCGGGGAAAGGAGCGCGCGGCCCCCTCTCCCCAGCAAGCGAATTAGACCGGGCCGAGGCTCGCTTCGTTGCGCCCGCACCACCCCGATCGAATCCGCCTGCCCCCTCTCCCTGCGCGTTCTTGGGCGGGCCATGGGCCGAGCCGTTTTCTGAAGCACCGATCATTCGTCGTCGCGCTGACCCATGATCGTGATGGCCGCCGATAAATCGGCCGCGCTATTTGCAGGGATTCCGGGGCCTGTTCCGGCCCCCTGGCGCAAGGGCCAGGCCGTCTCGGTCGCAAGCTCCCTCGCTTGGTGATCGCGGGGGTATCCCCACCCTTCCGCGCTGCGCTTGTGCAGGGCGGGTGATCCCCCTCCCCCGCGATCAGCCCTCCGTTGCGCCATTCCCCGACCCGCTTCGCCAGCAGGCAGAAGCCGATGTCGCCAGCGCCTTCGGCTTCATCTTTTAGGAAGGGAAACAAGCACATGGCACGGAACACAGCCCGCAGCGCGCAAGCCAACCGGATCGACGTTTACGAAGAAGTCACAGCGGGCATTATCGCCTTGCTGGAGGCAGGCACCCGCCCGTGGTCGCCGTCATGGGCATCGGGCGCGGCAACCCTTCCCTTGCGTCACGAAGGGACTCCCTACCGGGGAATCAATATCCTCCTGCTTTGGTCCGCAGCGATGGCGCGCGGTTACGCCAATCCCTATTGGATGACTTACCGGCAAGCGCACGAGCTGGGCGGTCAGGTCCGCAAGGGCGAGAAGGGCAATCTTGTCGTTCATGCCGGAACCTTCACCCCGAAGGACGGCGAGGCCGAGCAGCACCAGAGCGACGATGACGGCGAGGATCGGACGCGGCGCTATCTGAAACGCTATGTCGTGTTCAATGTCGAGCAGATCGACGGCTTGGATATGGCGAAATATCCGGCCCCGGTTGTCGAGATCAAGAACCGCGATGAGCGCGACCCGGACCTTGACGCCGCCTTTGCCCATTACCCTGTCCCCTATAGCGAAGGCGGATCGAGCGCGTTCTACCGGCAGTCCGAAGATCGCATACAGATGCCCGTCTTTGGCGATTTCGTGAGCGGCAACGCCTTCTATGCAACCCTTGCCCATGAAGGAATCCACAGCACCGGGCATCCCGACCGCTTGGACCGCGACAGCCTTCGCAACTACGGTGAAAGCAAGGAAATCCGGGCTTTCGAGGAACTGATTGCCGAGATTGGCGCGGCGATGCTTTGCGCGCAGCTAGGCATGGAACCGACCGAGCGCGAGGATCACGCCGCTTATATTGCCGATTGGCTCAAAGCGCTTCGGGGCGACAAGCGCGCCATCTTCCGCGCCGCCAGCGCCGCACAGGCCGCGAGCGAATTGATCCTCTCCCACATGGCCGACGAACCCGCAAGGCAGGCCGCTTGATCGATCAGGGGCGGCGCGCCGCCGCCCCATTCCGTCCCTGTTCTCCCAAGGATCGACCCATGCCTAAGAATCCCCCGCAGATCGAATTGCGCTGGCGCGATGAAAACTATGGCTCCGTCTATGCCGTCGCTGCCTTCCGCAATTATGCTGGCACCTTCGATTGGAGCGAGCGCACCCACCAGCGTTTTCGCGGATGCCTGAAACGCGCCGGTTTTGAGTTTCATTGGGGCCGGTGCGCCTACATCGCGAAAACGGGCGACACAGCGGAGCGCAAGTGCGCGCTATGCGATGAACTGGCCGCAGCAGGCTTCCGGATCATTCATGGCGATGTGCGCCCCCAAGCCGAGGGAGGCGAAGCATGAACCGCGAACGCCGCAAGCGGATCGCCACCGTCCGCAAGAAGGTCGACGGCATCGTGGCCGATATTCAGGCCGTTATCGAGGCATTGCAGGAAATCCGCGACGACGAGGAAATCGCCCGCGACAGCCTGCCCATGAGCTTGCAGGAGGGCGAGCGCGCCCAGCAGATGCAGGAAAGCATCGACGCCTTGGAGGGAGCTATCGCGGCGCTGGAATCGTTCGATGCGGACGATATCGGCGAGACGCTGGAACGGGCCGCAACATGAGTAGCGGGGCCGGAGAGCGCGCCCGCGCCGTGATGGGCTATGATCCGAAAATCGCCACCAATTCGGAGGAGGAGTTTGCCGAGCTTATGGCGCTGGCGCGTGAGCGGCCGCCACTCACCCCCGATGGGCAATGGCGGCACGATTATCACGCCGCCATG
Organism: Novosphingobium panipatense; assembly: GCF_900182875.1. NCBI lineage: Bacteria > Pseudomonadati > Pseudomonadota > Alphaproteobacteria > Sphingomonadales > Sphingomonadaceae > Novosphingobium > Novosphingobium panipatense. The sequence goes on along the minus strand of NZ_FXUI01000015.1, from coordinate 1,047 downwards.
ATCGCCAGACGCACCATAGGCGTGCAGCCCGATCTATTCGGCGCGAAGGTGGTGACACACATGCACCGGACGAGGCCGGGGCCGGTCATCGACTGGCAACCGGAGCCTGTTGACGAGAAGCTGGCCCGGATCGCGCGCGATCCCCATGCAGCATTCGGCATCGGCCGCCCCCAGCTAAGCGACGAAGAGAAGGCGGCGATGCTCCGTTCAGCGGCGAATTGGCTGCGGCTTGGCCAGCGCGTTCGCCTGATAGGATCGTCAGCCTCCATCGACGGCCAATTCGAGCGCAGGGTCGGCCGCGTCGGCGTGGTCTGGCGCGTCTCCCGAACCATCACCGATTATGTCCATATCTATCTTGATCCGGTAGGTGCCGAGCGATCCGAGAAGATCGTTTTTGTCGAGCTACGCGACGTCGAACCGATCGAGGACGGGCAATGAAGGCCCCCCGCCCCGGCATAGGCGACAACGGGGGACCGCCGCTAGACGATCCGGCACCGCAGACACCGCCCCCAGCCTATGCGCCCCGGCCCTATGATGCGGCCTGTGGCCGCTGCCTTCATTGGAAGCCGCCCACCGCGCGCGAGGAATCCGACTATCGGGCATGGCAGGGAGGCTATGGCCGCAGGGTCAAGGAGCCGAGCGGCTATTGCAATCATATCCGTCATCGGCCGGGTGGCCCTGTCGCCAGTGGCGGCACGATGGGCCGCAGCTTCTGCTACAATTTCGAGCGCAAACCCGATCCCGAACCGGAGCGGGGCCGTGGTTTCGTCACCATCTGGCAAGGCGACAAGATCGCATGGCAGGGCCGGGAAGGCGAGGAACCCGCCGAGTTCCGGCAAGGCGAGCTGGACCTGTAGCAGTCGCCGGATCGGCGGGCCGATCCGGCGGGGTTTTTGACCGGGATCATTCGCCGGCGCCGCCGCCAATGATCGTGATGGCCGCCGATAAATCGGCCGCGCTGTTTGCAGGGATTCCGGGGCCTGTTCCTGCCCCCTGGCGCAAGGGCCAAGCCGTCTCGGCCGCAAACGGCCTCGCTTGGTGATCGCG
>NZ_FXUI01000014.1:0-84145 GCF_900182875.1 Novosphingobium panipatense | reverse complement strand
GGCAAATTTAAACTACGCCATAGAGCCCGAAGCTCCCAAGGCGCAGGCGCCGTCGCCCACATGTCCCTTCATCAAAAACTACAATGTCAAAGATCACACCAGACAAAAAACCCCGACAACTACACATCCCCGATTTTTATCTCGAGGAGCACGTTGCCCGTCTATGTCGGCGACCGCAGCAGCCGGTGAAAGCCGGTGTGTTCCGCTGCGGTGAAAGCGCCTCTAAAACCCACCCACGATTCGGTCAAACACTAATTTCAAAAATGTTTTCAACAGACCCCGGTGGCCGCGATGCGCCTCTTCCAGGCACCCATATGGGCAGACCCTCCAGACCCTCCAGACCTTCAAGACCGGCAGCATCGGCCGGCGGCATAAAAAGATCCCGAACCCTTTCTTTACCAGCTAAGGGTTACCACGCGTTGATCGAGAACAGGCCCGCGTGGCGGGCATGCCAAGGAACCACGGACCTTCATGCCTGAGCCGGCCGTCACTGTAGCCATGAGCGTCTTTAACGGCGCGCCGTTCCTGTCCGAGGCTATCGAGAGCGTTTTGGGCCAGGATTTCGGCGACTTCGAGTTCCTCATCGTCGACGACGGCTCCACCGACGCGTCCCCCACCATCGTACGTGACTATGCAGCGAAGGACAGCCGGATACGCCCGATACTGCGGGAAAACCGGGGCCTGGTGGCCAGCCTCAATGAGATGATCGAAAGCGCGCGGGCGCCCCTCATTGCCCGCATGGACTCTGACGACATCTGCCGACCTGATCGATTCAACCGGCAGGTCAGGTTTCTCAACGCAAATCCTGACTACGGGGTCGTGGGGAGCTGGAGCGAAGACATCGGCGTTCATGGCGAACCCCTTGTCCGCACGGGTGCCGATCACCCGGTGACCCACGAAGAGATGGTATCTTCGATCCAGTCCGGAGGCCCGCTCATCTGTCACCCTGCGGCCATGTTCCGCCGCGAGATCGTTCGTGCCGTCGGTGGCTATCACTCCGCCTTCGTGCATTGCGAGGATCTTGATCTGTGGTTGCGCCTGTCCTCCGTCACCCGGCTGGGCAACATACCGGAGCGCCTGTTGAAATACCGACGTTATCCCGATCAGGTTTCGTCCCGCCATGCGATGGAGCAGCAAATCGGATCCGTCGTGGCGCACGCGGCCTGGCGGGAACGCCGGGCCGGTCGGCCTGACCCGACCGCCAGTCTGCTTCACCTGCCTCCCATCGACGAACTCGACACCCTGTTCGGACAGACCGGGCTGGCCTGGACGGTGCGGGAGCAAGCGGCGCTCGGCCTTCTCTACTCACCCGCAGCCCTGCGGGGAGAGGGATTCGAGTTTCTCCTCAGCTACCTGAAGGACGGTGGCCGGCGCGAGGGGATGTGGCGAACCGTGCTGCGGCTCGTTCGCTTTGGCGAGCCCCGGCGCGCGCTTCGCCTGGCATGGCTGCTGCTTCGATCCTCCGGAGCCTGACGCTTCCATGTCTTCACACATGGAGCAGGAAGCGAGGCCTTCGGCGACCACGGGCCGCGGCGAGGGCAGCGTGAAATCTGCAGCTCTGTGGGCTGCGGGCAGTCAGTACACGCAGTTCGTCCTGCAGTTCGCCACCTCGGTCATCATCTCCCGGTTCTTCCTGAGACCTGACGAGATCGGCCTGTTCTCGGTGGCGCTTGCCGCAGCGATGATCCTGTCGGTCATTCAGGACTTCGGCCTGACGCGCTACCTCGGACGCCATCCCACGGCCGACGGCGAGACGATCCGGCACTGCACCGTCGTCGCGGTGGGCTTCTCCTTCGTGCTCGCGACACTCATCCTGGCCGTCGCGTCTCCGTTGGCCCGCTTCTACTCCGAACCGCGGCTCTTCCCGATTCTGGGACTGATCGCCGCCTCCTATCTGCTCACGCCCTGGAGTATCGTGCCCGTCGCGCTGCTGTCGCGGAAGCTCGACTTCAAGGGGACGTTCCTCGTCAACGTGGCCGGAGCCGTGACGAACAGCGGTTGCGCGCTGGTACTTGCGGCTTCCGGCTTCTCGGCCGAGTCCCTTGCCTGGGCGATGATCGCGCAAGCCGCTGCGCGCGCCGGGGTAGCGCAATTCCTCAATCCCGCGCGGCCAGGCGGCCCCATCCGCCTAGCCAGAGCCCGCGAGATTATCGGCTTTGGATCGGGCAGCGCGCTCCTCTATCTTTCCGGCGGCATCGGCATGCGCACTCCGGACCTTGTCGTTGGCCGGATGCAAGGCATGGCGGCGGCAGGGCTTTTCAGCCGGGGTCTCGCCCTGGCCTCCCAGTTGCACTACCTCGTGGCTGGAGCGGTAAGCGCGATCTACTATCCGGCTTTCGCCCGACTTCGCGACGAGGGCCGCGACCTCGGACCTTACTATGAACGGGTTGTTGCCGCCCATGGGGCGATCGTGTGGCCTGCGATGGCCCTGCTGGCCGTCCTGAGCGAGCCGATCATCCTGCTGCTGTACGGCCCCGGCTGGGTGGATGCGGCACCATTGCTGGCCTTTGCGGCGCTTGCGGAATGCTTCTTCGTGGCCCTGCCCCTGCACATGGATCTGCCGATCCTACTGGGGCGCCTGCGGCAATTGCTGGTGCTGAACCTGGCGGACACCGCCCTTTCGGTGACGACGCTCGCACTCGGCGCGGCCATCAGCGTCGAGGCGGCCGCGGGTTCGCGCCTTGTCTATGGAGCGGGGTGGTTCTGTCTCTACGCCGTGTGGCTCCACCGCCTCGTCGGCTTCACATGGAAGGCCATGCTGAAAGTCTACGTCACCAGCGCCGTCATCGCTGTGGCGACGATCGTGCCCGCCGTCATTGCGGTCACGGTCTGGCGGACGCCCTCGACCATGGGCTTCCTTGAGCTGGCCGTAACGGGCTTTGCGTCGGGTCTGACATGGCTTGCCGCCGTGATTCTGGTGAGGCACCCCGCCCGGGCGGATCTCCTTGGCATGCTCCTGCACGCGACCGGGCCGATCCGGGCGCGGCTTAATCCCGGTACCGGCTGAACTAGCGGGCTTTTTGAGCGTGGCGTCCCTCCGGCACACGTGATACCCTGGAGACCTGGCAGAAGCGACGCGTAGTCGCCGCCGGGAGGATGCGATGTCTGCAGCGAGCATGGCACTGGCGATGCTGATCGCCGATCCGGTGATTCTTGGCGCCACGCCCCCGCCGATCTCGCAGGAGAAGCCGGCCGACGACGTCGTCCAGGCGGAGGCCGACACCTATGACCGCATGACGATAGAGGCGGTGGTGCACGGCATCGGCCCGTTCCGCTTCATCATCGACACCGGTTCCCAGCGGACCGTCTTGTCGACGGCTCTCGCCGCCACGCTGGGTCTGGCGGAAGGGCCACAAGTCCGCGTGGTGGGCATCGCCGGCTCGAGGCACGTGACGACGGCTCAGGTCCACTCGATCGCCGTGGGGGCGCTTTCGTTTCGTAACCTGACCGTTCCTCTGCTCGAACGGATAAACATCGGCGCCGACGGTATCCTCGGCACGGACAGCCTCCAGCATCAGCGTGTCCTGCTCGATTTCACCCGCAACCGGATCAGCATCGCAGATAGGGCCGCCACGGCCACGCGCGGCGAGTTCGAAATCGTGGTGCGGGCAAAGCGCCGCTCCGGCCGCCTCATCCTCACGAATGCTCTCATCGATGGCACACGCACCGATGTGGTCATCGACACCGGAGCCAGCGGGACGATCGGCAACCGGGCGTTACAACGGTCCCTCGCCCGCAAGCGGCAGAAGGCATTGGGTACCAGCGAAGTGTCAAGCGTGACGGGCCATCTGCTTCCGGTGGAGCTTGCGGTCGCCGGGAAGCTGGAGCTTGGACGCATGACCCTTTCCAATGTGCCCGTCGCCTACGCCGACGCCCCGGCTTTCGCTGAACTCAGGCTGGACAGGAAGCCGGCCATATTCCTCGGCATGAGGGAGCTTCGGGCCTTCAAGCGCGTGGCGATAGACTTTTCAAGCCGCAAGGTTCTGTTCGACCTTGTCGACGCGAAGTAGCCAACATTCCAGTCGCCAGGCCATTCCGAGACATTGCCGGATTGTTTCGAGAGGCGCATTGCCTAAATAGCAGCGATGCCTCCAGATACCGCCGTACGTGATCCCCAAGCCCGCCATGACGGCTGGCGCACCCTCCTCCGCTTCCTGCCCTACCTTTGGCCAAAGGGGAATGCTGCGCTTCGGTGGCGGATCGTGTGGGCCTGCGTGTTCATCCTCCTGTCCACCGCAACGCAGTTGATGTTGCCATACCTGATGAAGTGGGCGATCGACCTCATGGGAACGAGCGGCCCCAAGATGGTGCGGCTCGCCATGCTGATGGTGCTTGGCTACTCGGCCGGACGCCTCGCCCAGACGGCGTTCGACAACTTGCGCAACATCGTCTTCGAACGCGTGGGCCAGGAAGCCACGCGGCAGCTTGCAGAGAACGTGTTCGGCCAGCTTCATCGCCTTTCGCTGCGGTTCCATCTCGCCCGGCGCACGGGCGAGGTCACGAAGACGATCGAGCGCGGCACGAAGAGCATCGACACGATGCTTTACTTCATGCTCTTCAACATCGCGCCGACCATCCTGCAGCTCGCGGTGGTGGCAGTCATCTTCTACGTCAATTTCGGTCCCGGGCTTGTGATAGCCACGGCTGTGGCCATCGCCGCGTACATCTGGGTGACTCGCGTGATCACCGAATGGCGCACGAAGCTGCGCGAGCAGATGAACCGGCTTGACGGTCAGGCGCTCGCCCGTGCGGTGGACTCCCTCCTCAACTATGAGACGGTGAAGTATTTCTCGGCGGAGAAGCGGGAAGAAAAGCGATACGCACAGGCGACCGGCGCCTACGCCGTCGCAGCTGTCAAGAGCGAGAACTCGCTAGGCCTGCTTAACATCGCCCAAGGCCTGGTGGTGAACCTGCTGATGGCAGGCGCCCTTGGCTGGACCGTCTATGGCTGGTGGCGGGGCGAGTATACTGCGGGCCAGCTCGTCTTCGTGCAGACGTACCTCACGCAGCTTTTCCGGCCTCTCGACATGCTGGGCATGGTCTACCGCACCATTCGGCAGGGCCTGATCGACATGGCTGAGATGTTCCGGCTGCTCGATACCGAAGTGGAGGTGCCCGATGCTCCGGGCGCTCCGGCACTGATCGTCCGGCAGCCCTCCATCGTGTTCGACGACGTCGTATTTGGATACGACAAGGACAGGACGATCCTTCAGGGCCTTTCCTTCGAGGTTCCAGCGGGGCAGGCGTTCGCAATTGTCGGCCCGTCTGGTGCGGGAAAATCCACCATCGCCCGCCTATTGTTCCGCTTCTACGATCCCCTCTCCGGCCGCATTCTGATAGACGGGCAGGATATTAGGAACGTGACTCAGGCGTCCCTGCGCAAGGCGATCGGCATCGTCCCGCAGGACTCCGTCCTGTTCAACGACACCATCGGCTACAACATCGGCTACGGCCGCGAAGGAGCCGGCGCGGACGAGATCATCGCCGCAGCACAGGGTGCCGCCTTGACCGGATTGATCGCCCGCCTGCCACAAGGCTTCGACACGGAAGTGGGAGAACGCGGTCTCAAGTTGTCAGGGGGAGAGAAACAGCGGGTGGCCATTGCCCGGACCCTGGTCAAGAACCCGCCGATCCTCATCCTGGATGAGGCGACGAGCGCTCTCGACACCCGCACCGAGCAGGATATCCTGGCCACCCTGCACCGAGTGGCCGAGCACCGCACGTCTTTGACGATCGCCCATCGTCTGTCGACGATTGCAGACGCGGACCGGATCCTCGTCCTGAACGAGGGCCGGCTGGCGGAGAGCGGCCGCCATGCCGAATTGCTGCGCCGCGATGGCCTCTATGCCGAAATGTGGGCGCGCCAGGCAGCGGAGGCCGAAGAAATCGGCGAAGCGGCCCAATGAGCTTTCCCCTCTCCCCGCGCAAGGTGAGGCCCAGTTGTCAGAGTCGGCTTCGACGGACAGGGGGCTAGAACTTCATCGAGAAAGGATCTCGGCGGTCGCCTGAGAAGTCGATGAAGACGTTCTTCGTCTGCATGAACTCCAGGATGCCCGCCTCGCCGCGCACGCGGCCGTAGCCGGAATCCTTCATACCGCCGAATGGCGCTTGCGGAGCGGCCACCCGGTACGTGTTAACCCAGACAACCCCGCTCTGGATCGCCCGCATCATGCGAAGGCAACGGCTGATATCCTGGGACCAGATGCCGCTGGCAAGACCATAGGCGGTGTCGTTGGCGATCTGGACGGCTTCGTCCTCCTCGTCGAAGGGAATGATGGAGAGGACGGGGCCGAAGATCTCTTCCGAGGCGACCTTCATCTCGTTGCGAACGTCGGCAAAGATGGTGGGCTGGATGAAAAAGCCGTTTTCCAGCCCCGGACCTTCCGCCCTGCCGCCTCCTGCGACAAGGCGGGCGCCCTGCCCCTTCGCGTCTTCGATGAACGAGAGGATACGGTTGAACTGCGGCTCGTTGGCGGCTGTGCCCATCTCGGTCTCGGCCAGTCGCGGATCGCCCATCCGTATCCGTGCAGCACGCCCGGCAAGACCTTCGACCATCCGCTCATATATCCCGCGCTGCACCAGCAGCCTCGACCCGGCGATGCATGTCTGCCCGGTCGCACCGAAGATGCCGGCCAAAGCGCCAATAAGGGCCCTGTCGAAGTCCGCATCGTCGAAGACGATGTTGGGCGACTTACCCCCCAACTCCAACGTCAGCGGCTTCAGGTTGTGCCCCGCCGCCGCCGCGATCGCGCGTCCGACGCCAGGGCTGCCGGTGAAACTGATCTTGTCGATCCCGGGGTTGCTGACCAGCGCCCTGCCCGTGTCCGCCTCTCCCGTCACGACGTTCACCACGCCTGCCGGAAAACCGGCGCGCTCGATCAGCCGCGCAATCTCCAGCGTGGTGGTGGACGCATGTTCCGACGGCTTCAGGACGACGCAATTGCCGGCGGCAAGAGCGGCGGGCAGTGTGTTGCACAGGATGGCGACGGGGGAGTTCCAGGCCGTGATCGCACCGATGACGCCATAAGGCACGCGAATAGCGAAATCGAGCGTGTCCTTCTGATCCAGCGGCACGACATCGCCATGCATCTTGTCGGCCCAGGCGGCGTAGTAGCGGAAGATACGCGCCGCATATCCCATCTGGTTGTGAGTTTCGCGGATGACCTTGCCGTTGTCGGTGGTCTCCAGCAGCGCCATCCTCTCGGCATCCCCGTCGAGCAGGTCCGCAACCCGGTTCAGCAGGCGCGCACGCTCGCCAGGGGTGGACTTGCTCCATACCGCCTCGAAGGCGCGGCGCGCCGCACGGACCGCCGCGTCCACATCCTCCTCGGTGGCGACGGCGATATGAGCGTGAACCGACTGGTCGTAAGGGTTGATCGCCGGGAGCGTACGCCCGCCGGACCCTGCGCGCCACGCGCCATCGATATAAAGCTGGTAGGTCTGCGTCATCATCATCTCCGGCGTCAGGCGGTGCGCACGGTGGCGATCATGTTGCGGCTCTCGCCCTGCTGGGTCCAGAGCTGCGCTCCGCCCTCCTCGGGCTCTCCGCAGATATGCAGCGAAACACCATCGAAGGCCGGCTGCTGTCCGCGAAATTCAAAGCTCGCGATGGGTCTGTCGAGACTGCTGGCCGCCAAGCGGATCAGCAAGGCCGCCTGCAAGGGCCCATGCACGACGAGCGCTGGATAGCCCTCCTCAGCCATGGCGTAAGGCCGATCATAATGAATGCGATGCCCGTTCATGGTGAGGGCCGAGTAGCGGAACAGCAGGACCGTGTCTGGATCGACACTGCGCGTCCACTTCGCCGGAGGTGCCGGCATGGCGGTCGGCATCGGCAGGACGCCGGGCGCAGGTTCGCGATAGACGAGGTCCTGCTCCTCGGTAACGGCGAGCCCGTCGCGGCCCGCAAGTTCATGGCGGACGGTGACGAAGACAAGCGTTCCGCTGCGCCCGCTCTTCTCGGCGACGTTGACGATTGTTGACGTACGACGCACCTCGTCGCCCAGAAACAGGGGCTTGTGGAACGTCAGGCGCCCGCCTGCCCACATGCGGCGCGGCAACTTAACGGGCGGCAGGAAGCCTCCCTTGGCGGGGTGGCCGTCCGCCCCAAGTCCCTGCGGCGGCCTGACGTCCCAGAAATGAAGCCAGTGGTCCAATGCAGGGAGCGGATCACCCGCTTTCAGTATGCCGTCACCACCAAGCGCCAGATCCAGCGCATTGCTGCGGCCGGCGTCCAGAACGTCGCTCGTGCTCTGGCTGCGTCCGAGCCAGTCTTCAAATCCACTCACGCATGATGTCCTTGTTGCACGGTGCCGCTCACTTGCAGACGCGGCGGCAGGAAAGCCCAATCCCTCATGATCACCCGCGCTGATGGGGCAGCGGAAGCCCGGCGCGCGGCCATTCCGCAGCTATGAGCAAGCCGCGTCCGGAAACCGTTATGTACGCCGTCTTCCTGTCGGCCCCGCCGAAGCAGATGTTGGTGCAATACGGTTCCGGCCCTTGCCAATACTCCAGCTTCTCCCCTTCTGGGGAGAAGACGGTTATTCCGCCCGTGACCAGCGTGGCGACGCAGATATTGCCCTCCTCCTCAAGCGCCATGGAATCGAACCGTTGGTAGCCTTTGGCATGCCCGTGCAGAACGCCACCGTTCGGTGAAGGCCAGGGCTCGCGCAGCACCTGCCCACCTGCGGCCACAGTCCAGCGCCACAGGCGGCCGGTTTCCGTCTCGGAGACGTAAAGGGTCTTCTCATCGGGAGACAGCGCGACGCCGTTCGGGGTCAGCACCGGGAAAACGGCTTCCCGGATCCATGAACCGTCCGCCGCCGCGTGGTATACCGCGCCCGTGTCCATGACGCGGCCGTAAGTCTTGCCATGATCGGTGAACCACATGTCCCCCTGCGCATCGAAGGCGATGTCGTTAGGGCCATTGATCGGCACGCCATCGCAGTGCGTGTAGAGGGTAGTGACCTCTCCGGTCCCAAGGTCAACCCGCTGGATGGAGCCGCCTGTATAGTCGTGCGCCCGCCCGTGCGGACGCATGTATCCCATGGTGTCGAAGATGTCCTCCGTCAGCCAGTGGAAGCCGCCGTTGTTGCACACGTAGCATGCGCCGTCGGGACCTATGGCGGCACCATTGGGACCGCCGCCAAGCTCCGCCACAACCGTCTTGCTACCGTCCTCCTGCACACGAATGAGGCGCCCCCCCTTGATCTCGACGACCAGGACCGTACCGTCGTTCATCGCGATCGGGCCTTCGGGAAACAGCAGGCCATCGGCGATGACCCGGTATTTCAGCTCGCGTTCCTGCATCCTGCTCTCCCTTCGATCGCCGCTACTTGCGGTCGACCACCTCCACGATGGCGGGAAAATATCGCTCTCCCAGGCCCTGATCGATCGCCGCCTGGTAATACTCGGCGGCCAATCTTGGCAGCCTTGGCTCAACCCCCATCTGCTCGGCCAGTTCGATGGTGTAGGAAAGATCCTTGAGGGTGTAGGCCATCGGGAAGGCCTTTTCAGGGAACACCCGGGCGGCCATGGCCTTGAGCCCGTGGTTGCGCAGAGCGAAACTGTCACCCGAACCGAGCGAGCGGCCTCCACTAACTTTTCGCGGGTCACCCCGGCCCGCTCGGCCACCACGAACATTTCCGCCAAGGCCGCCACCTGTTCGAACAGCAGGGTGTTGTTGATGAGCTTGACCACCTGCCCGCAGCCGATGCCGCCGCAAAGCGTGACGTCCGATCCCATGTAGCGCAGCAGCGGCTCGATGCGGGCGAAAACCGACTCATCCGCGCCAACCATGATGGAAAGCGTACCTTCTACGGCTGCCTGCCGCGTCCGCGCCACCGGCGCGTCCGCAAAGACCATGCCGTGATCCGCCAGCAGAGAGGCCACGTCGCGGGCATCGGCAACGCTCGTCGTGGACAAGTCCACCACGACCGTGCCTTTCGCGGCATGCGCAGCGATTTCTGCGGCGACGGCCCGGACCTGCTTTCCGCCTGGAAGGGAAAGGAAGATGACCTGCGCCGCCCGAGCCACATCTTCCACCGAAGCCGCGGCAACCGCTCCGACATCGGTTTGGGTCCGCAGAGCCTGTGCGTTCATGTCGAAGGCATGAAGCGGCTTCGGGTGTCTGCGCACCGCATTGGCGCACATCCCGCCCCCCATGACGCCCAGCCCGATAAAACCTAGGGTCGGTATGTCGCTCATGCCCATCCTTTCCACCGTGATCAGTAGATCACCTGCTCGTCCTCAAGCCGGCGGCGTTCCTCCCGACCGATCTGGAGGATTTCGCCAAAAACGTAGTCCTCATGCTCGCCAAGCGCCGGCGTTCCGCGAACGATACCGATCTCCTGGCCCTTGGACAGGCGCATCGGCACGCCGACCGCAGCCCGCACGGTGCCGTCGGGCTCGGAAACCGGCACGATCGCCCTGCGCTCGCGCAGATGGGGGTCAGCGGCCAGTTCCGGTGTGGTCCAGGACACGTGCGCGGCAATGCCGGATTTCTGCAAGGCTGCAGCGGCCTGTGTCGCATCCTGCCGCAAGGCCCATTCGCTGATCAGCGCATCGACCGCTTCGGCATGGGCGCGGCGGCCTTCTTCGCTGCGGAACCGCGGGTCATCAGGAACACCGGCCACACGCACGAACGCCTGCCATCGGGCGTCGTTCTCGATCGCAAGTGCCAGCCAGCGGTCCTCTCCTGCGGCCCGGTAAACGCCATGCGGCGACATGCGCGGATGCGCATTGCCCGAACGCGCCGGCTGCCCGCCGGCCGCAGCCAGCAGGAGCTGGTCGCCGATCAGGGAGGCGGCAACCTCGCGTGCGGCAACGTCGACGTGTGCGCCCCGGGCCGTCCGGCGGCGACGGTGAAGAGCCGCCATCAACGCGACAGCCGCGTTCATCCCGACCGTGTGATCCATCACGTGGCGCACCTCCACCGGGGGGCCGTCCGCGTAGCCTGTCAGTTCACCCAGTCCGCCCCAGGCGCCAAAAAGAGGCGCATAACCCGCGAAGTACGCATCCGGACCGCTCTGCCCGGAAGACGATATCGAGAGCAAGACGATGTCTTCGCGCACGCTTTTCAAGGCATCGTATCCCAACCCCAGCCTTGCCATTACACCCGGACGGAAGCTTTCCGCAGCAACGTCACTGGCTGCGACGAGGCGCCTGGCGAGTGCGACCCCCTCCGGTTTCTTGAGGTTCATACGGACCGACAGCTTGTTCGATGCCACTTGATCGAACGTCGCCGGCCCTTCTCTCCCATAGACCGGATGCGGCTTGCGAAATGCATCGGGACGCATGGCGCTTTCGACTTTGATGACTTCTGCGCCGAGTTGCGACAGCAGGTGCGTGCAGAAGGGACCTGCGTTGTGCACGGTGAAATCGGCGATGCGGATGCCTTCCAGCGGCTTCACGACACCGCCTCCACGGCCTTTCCGGCGGGCAGTTCAGGGGGGGCGCCGCAAAGGCTGAGCGGTTCGTCATCGAAGTGGAAGGGCGACACAAGCACATCGAGCATTCCCGTCCCCTTGACCGAAATCTTCTGGAAGAGCGCCCGGTGCCACTCCTGCTCTCCCGCGAGGATATCAGCCGGGCTCTTGTAGCGGGCGAGTGGCACGTTCAGCCGCTGCCCGGCCGTGACGATCTCATCGGCAGTCCGGAGGCTGGCCCATTCCCGGATGTGGCGATTGATTTCGGGGCCGCGTCTGCTGCGCTCAATGTTGTCGGCCAGCGTGGGGGCGAGCGCCCAATCCGGGCGGCCCAGCAGTTCGACAAGCCCCTCCCACTGCCGCTGCTCCAGCGTGAGCAGTTCCACGAAGCCATCTGCGCAGGGGATCACGCCGCCATATCGGAAACTGCGCTCCACCCGATGTTCGACCGAACCGTCGCCAAGGCGCTGGATCGCAAAGGCGCCGACCGCAAGCATGGCGTCCTGACTGGAGACATCAACGGCTTGCCCGCCGACCTCCCCTCTCGCCCATAAGGCGGAAAGCGCGCCGAGAGCCGCAGCAACACCACCCTGCATCTCGCCGAAATACCCGCCGATCTTGAGGGGTGCCCGGTCAGGAAACATCTCCACCGCGAGCCCGTTGGGCAGCAGATTGCCCTCGCCGCCCGCGTGCTGGACGATGAGGTCTGTGCCCTTCCATTCAGCTTTCGGACCCTCGCTGCCGAACGGCAGGACAGAAACATGGATGAGATCCGGAAACCGGGCGGCGGTGGCTTGTGGGTCGAGCCCCAACGCCTCTCGCCCCGCAACGGGAGTGTCGTCAACAAGGATGTCGGCCGCGCTCAACGTCTCCGCCAGCGAGGCCGCTCCCGCCGCTCCCCGGGGGTCGATCACCTTGCTTTCGAAGCCTGCGGCCAGATAGGCGAACAGAGCGCTGGTCTGCGTCAACTCCCCGCCTGAGGCAGGGAGGAAAGGAGGCTCGCGGCGAAGGGGGGAGCCGCCAGGCGGCTCCACCAGGACCACCTGCGCACCAAGCGTACACAGCATCCGGGCGGCATAGGCCGCCGCCACGCCGTTGGCGATGGCCACAACCCGCGTGCCGCTCAAAGGTGCGCCTTGCTCCTCCGCCGCCATGACGCCCTCTTACCGGACCACCGGCAGTTCGAGATCCAGCCCGGAACCGTCGACGAACACCTTCGTGTTCGGATCGAGCGAGGGAAGGACCACAGTGGCGAGGCCCGGCGTCGTCAACTCCCCGCGCTGGTTCTCCCCCTTGATCTCGATATCGACGAGCGCGTAGCCATCCTTGATGTACTTGCGCGTAACTGTTCCGCGAGCCCACGTGCAATCGCCCATCGTGTTGAAGCGGCTCATTCGCGTCTTGATGCGCTTGAGGAAACCGGCGTCCCCCATCCAGTTGCTGATGAGCGAGGCCATCCATGCCGAGCGCTGCGGTCCGTAGTCGTATACGCCGGGCACGCCCACCTCCTTGGCGGTGGATTCGCGATGGTGGCCGATGCCCGTGTATTCGATTCCGCCGCCAGCTTCCGGGTTCCGGAAGAAGTGGCCAGGGTGTTTCACGGCGTTCTTGAAGATGACACCGTGCGTGTGGCCGCGTCCGCATCCGACGAGGAAGCCCATCGTGTCCATGAGGCTCAAGGGCCCGCGCACGATCTCAGGGAGGGTCTCGCCTTCCTGCACTTCTTCCCAGTAGCGCACGTTGCCGCCGCGGATGTTCTTTTCCTCGTTCAGGATCGCGTGATCGATGTGCTCGAACTCTTCGGGAGTATATTCGTGCGTCTTGATGTCGGCATACTTGCCGGCTTCCCGCGCAGCCTTGCGTTCATGGCGGGTGCAGGTGCCGAGGGCGCGCGCCACCAGTTCGCCACGCTGGTTGAAGTAGCTCGCTTCCACGTACTGCAGCACCAGAGTGCCGGAGAACTGGCTTTCCTTCACATCCACCCCGACGACCCGCTCGATCGCATTGATGCGATCACCAGGCCGGACATGACGGAACATTTCCCAATCGTTCCCGGCGTAGAAGCCGTGGACGCCGGGCAGCCCCCAACGCGTCCTACCGACCCAGCCAAAAGCCATCGGGAAATTCGGGTGGGCCAGCATGGAGCCGTGCCGGGTCAGACGGCCATGCTCCAAATCGCGGTAGAGCGGATTGAGGTCACCGATCCCGTTGCAGAAGTTCCGGATCGTATCTTCGGTCGCATCCTGCAGATAGGGACCTTCCGGCCGCAGCTGCATGCCGATCATGTTTTCGGCGGCCTTGATGGCGTCCGCCGTGATCTTCCCTTCCGCCGGTGCTGCTCCGACCTCCTTTTCCTTCACGTCCACTGCCATTGCTGATCTCCGTTCGACGCGGTCAATCCATGATCGCCGCTGATGATGGATGATGCATTATTTTGCCAAACTGCCAGTGTCCATTGCGCCCGGCCGTAGATCGGCCGGTATCGCCAAGGCGTTGCAGCGCGGGAGAAGCGGGCACGGACTGGCACCCTCTCCTGCGAGGCGGAAGAATAGCAGCGCTGAAGGTGCCTTAGGTTGCCGTGCCGGCGACGGAATTGCGCAGTTCGCGAAAGCCCGCTTCGATGTGCTCCCGCGTGGCCAGCATCGCCGCAGCTGCATCACCCGCGATCAGGGCGGCCAGCATCTCGTCGTGTTCGTCCGCCGCCCGGCTGACCCGTCCGTGCAACCGATTGATGAGGTCGAATGGATAGCGCGCCCAGAGAATCTGAACGAAATGCAGCGTCTGCGGCATTCGCGCAATTTCGAACATGCGGTGGTGAAAGCGGTAGTTTGCAGCCCGCGCGCCCTCGTTGTCACCGGCGTCGAAGGCGCTGGCGAATTCGGCGGCCATCGTGCGCAACTCACCGATATCGGCAGCCGTCACCTTCTCGACCGCCGCCCGTACGAGCTGCGTCTCCAGGAGAATGCGCAGGGACAGCACCTCGCTCGATGCCTCCAGGTCGAAAGGCGCAACGGTCGCGCCGCGGAAGCTGTCTCCAAGCACGTAGCCTTCGGCTGCAAGGAGCTTCAGCGCCTCCCGTACAGGAGTGATGCTCGTATTCAGCAGCGTCGCGATTTCCTGCTGTTTCAGGCGAGAGCCCCGCGCGATCCGCCCGGAGATGATGCCTTCGCGCAGAAAATCGGCGACTTGCTCTTCTTTCGTGCGGTACTGCATCATGCCGGCTTGCTACCCTTTTTCGCCTGCACCCTTCCGAACGGGCGACCATGCGAAGTCGCCCGGTTGATAGGCGCGGGCAGCGCCCGATGACAACAGTTCGTCCACCCCGGCAGCATCGTAGCCGAGTTCACGCAGCAATCGGGTGGTATCCTGACCCACCTCCGGCGGGGGACGATTGCCAGCAACGCAGCGGGCGCCGGGAAATTCCGGCACCTCGAAGTGAAGGCCGCGGAAGCTGAGTTCTCGCAGCTTGCCCGGCTGCCTCGCCTGCGGCCTTTCCAGAACCCGCTCCAGCGGCATGACCTCATGAAAGCCTATGCCCGCATCCTCCAGCCGCCTTTCCAGCTCCGCGAAACCGAAGCCGGACACCGCCAGCGCGACGGCGTCTTCTATCTGTTCCCGCGCCTTCTTCCGGTCTCTCAGCCGCGCAAAAGCGGGGTCGTCCTGCTCCGCCATGTCAAGCGCCTGCGTCAGCCGCGCCCAGTGCGCGTCTGTCAGGACCAGCAAGTAAACCCAGCGCTGATCCGCGGTGACGTAGGCGCCGTAGCCGGGCATCGAGAACTCACCGCCGCCTTCCTTTTCCAGACGCCCAAGCAGCTGCGTCTTGAGCTGCATCCCGGCGAGATCGCGGGCGGCAAGGTGAAGCCCCGTCTCGTAAAGACCGATCTCGATCGTCCGCGCCTCCGCACTGGCAGCGGGATCCAGCATCGCCGCCAGAACCCGGATGACGGCATAAGTTCCTGCGAACTGGTCATGATAGGAAGGGCCAAAGCGCGTGGGCCGCCCATCCACGCGATGATCGTCCATCGCCCCCGTCGCGGCTTCGGCGATCGGGTTCGTCATCAAACCGTCGGCCAGCGGGCCATGCGTATAGCCTCTGATGTGCACGTGCACGATCCCGGGGTTCACCGCCATGCAGTCCTGCGCGGTCAGGCCCAGCTTCCGCGCGGCGGACGGCGCAAGATTATGGATCACGACGTCGGCCGTGGCAGCCAGCCTTCGGAAGACGTCCTTGCCGGCTTCAGCCGTCAGGTCGAGGCACAGCGCCTGCTTGGAGTGGCTGTAGGCGACGATCGTTCCGGACGGTCCGCCACGCACGAGCGAGCGCGTGGTGTCCCCGCCCGGCGGCTCGATCTTGATAACCTCCGCACCAAGCTGCGAAAGGATGTGAGTTGCGAACGGCGCCGCAATCATCGTGCCGAGCTCCAGCACCCGCTTACCTGCGAGGGGAAGAAAAGGTTCGTCCATAAGCTGCCACTGACAGATAATGCATTATCCAGCAAGGAGCGGCGGATCGCCCGGCTGATATGAGGGCTGCTGTGAGGCTACCCGACAGCGGCTCCTGCCAACGATCGCGCGGGGCGGATCGTCGTCAAGACGCGGGTGCTTTCAGGTAGGCAAGAAGCGCCGCACGGTCCTCTGCCTTCGCCAGCCCCCGGAAGGTGAGACACATGCCGGGATCGGTCGACTGCGGCGCTGCAAGGAAGGCGTCGATCCTGGCTTCGTCCCAAATGAAATCCCCTTTGCGCAGTCGTTCGGAATACGTGAAGTTCGTCACCGCTCCCGCCTTGCGGCCGACGATGCCTTCGAGATGCGGTCCGGTGGAAGGCCGGTCAGCGGCTCGTGTGGAATGGCAGGCGGCACAGCGGATGAACTGGGCCTGCCCCTTCTGCTGGCTCGCCTCGCTCGCCACCGGCACCCCCAGTCCGAGGATGACCACCGATCCAACGAGGGAGAGTGTCGCCATCATGTAAATTTGCATCGTCCCACGCTTTTCCCGCGATCAACCAAAGAGCTCCGGCGTTATTAGATCTTCCCAGCCTCGGTGGAAAAACGCATTTCCTGCCCTTGCTGATCGGATCGGCGGATGACGCGACTTTTCAGGAAGCGCTTGCCTGCCGGTTGCCGTCAACCTCGGCAGCAACGGTATCGGCGGCATAGGCACCGCGTTCACCCATAGGAAGTTCGGGACCTGTGGTCGTGTCACGCGCGGTCTGGCGTTCGATTTCGCAGTTCAGCTCTGCGCCCAACAGGAGCGTGTAGGCGGACAGGTAGAGCCAGGTCAGCAGCACCATCGCCGCACCGAGCGATCCATAGGTGGCGTCATAATTTCCGAAGTTGGCAACGTAGAGGCCAAAGCCGAACGTGATGAGGATCCAGGACAGCGAGGCGAAGATCGATCCCGGTGTCAGCCACTTCCATTTGGCGTGCGCGCGATCAGGACCATAGCGATAGACCCCAGCCGCCATGCCGCTGCCGACAATCCCGACGACGAGATAGGACGCCAGCTTGGCCAGCCCTGTCAGGAACGGCGGAGCAGCCGGGAACATGGCCTCGACCGCCGCCATGGCTGCGATTGCGATCATCGCGAGTATGGCCACAAGGACGCTGCCGACGGCGATTGAAAAGGCAAGGAGGTTGACGCGGATGAAGCTGCGCGTCTCCTCCTCGTCGTACGCGATGTTCAGCGCGGTGATGAGTGCGGACGCGCCTTTCATCACGCCGTAAAGGGCAATGCCGAGCGCGATGATTAGCCCGAAACCCTTTTTTCCGTCTGACGTGCTCACAACGTTGGCGAGTTGCTCACCGATCAGCCTGGCAGCATCCTCGGGCATCATCGCAGTCAGGGATCCGATGTTGGAAGCCACAGTCTCCGGTGTAGCGACGAGCCCGTAGGTCATGACCAGTGCGCCAAGCGCGGGCACCATCGCCAGAATCGCACAGAACGCCACGCCCGATGCGATCAGGCCGAGGTTGTCGTTTCCGGCTTCCCGCCAACTGCGCAAGAGGATCTGCTTCCATCCCGCTGCCGGTATGGCCACAGGCGTTGCGGCCCGGGCACCCGAAGCGTCGGCATTCTGCATGGTCGGCATCAATAAGCTCCCTGTCTTGAAAGCCCAACAAGTCAGCCGAAGATGCGTTCCTTCCGGAAATATGACCGACGGGAACAGCGGCCGTGACGCTGCACCTTCAAGCGTTCCCCCAGCACGCGCTGGGCAATCAGGACCCCGCGTGCCCGGCCGTTTGATGCGACAGGCTGTCAAGCAGGGCTCCAAGGCCGCGCCGACGCCACAGGTTGAGGACCACGGTTGCGATGTGGAGTTGATTGCGCACGTGCTCATGCCCCTCCACAACCGGGTCGTGGATCCCTGCCGCCGTCATCACCGTTGGCGCAGCATTCCGGATGCGCGCCGGACAGTCCAGGAAGTAGCTAAGCCCCATGATTCCCGCATAGAGTTCAAGGTGCAGCCGCAGCACGCTGATCGGTAGGCGAGGTCCGCCCTCGCCTGCCAGCGTCTTTGCAAAGAGGAGGAGCAGGTCGTCGAGATGATGCTCCCAAATGTCGTGGTGCGCCGCGCTCAACGATCCCCATATGGCGAACGCAACATTCATGCGCCCGGCCCGCCCCCAATCCATGAGGCCGCATTCAAGCGGGCCATCTTCGCCGCGCCAGAAGAAAGCGTTGTCGATGTTCGCGTTCCAGTGACACAGGGCTATGAAGGCCGGATCGCTTTGGAGGAAAGCATTGATTGCCGCCTCCTGCCCTGCGAAGCGGCCCGACTCCTCGGCAAGCCGGGCAAAGAACGCCGGCTCGCGGAGAGGCGCGGGAAAAAGCTGCGGCGCCTCCTCCACGAAACGCTGAAATTGCAGGACCCGCTCACGCAGGTCAGACGCCGAATAGCCGATGGGGATGCTGGTCGCCGCCACATCCGGATGGTAGGAGAACAGCGTCTCGACCTCTCCCGCCAGCCGGTTCGAGCGCTGCGCACCGGCCAGGCGCGCCAGCGATTTCATTATCGCCCTGTAATGCTCCAGAGGCTCTTCGATCCGATAATCGAGGCATTTGGCGTGGTGCTCCTCCAGCCCTCCTTCCCCGAAGGCAATCCGTTCCGTCACCAGGATCCCTGTATGCGTCGCCTGCTCCTGATCCGCGAAGTACACCCGCGGCACCCGCACCGGAAAGTCCGGCAGGCGCGACAGGCGGGCGAGGCTTATCTCCCCTTGCATCTCGAACTTGCCGCGATCATCGCGTGAAGGGTCGTTGAAGTCCCGGGAGAACTTTACGAACAGCTCTTCGTGCAAGGCGCGATGAGGGCGAGCGTACTCGACGGTCAGGAAGATCTTGGCACCGGTGCTGCCGCCGGGGCATGGGACGGCGTCAACGATTCGCTCCACCGCGTTGTCCGCTCCAAGGGCGCCCCAGGCCTGGAATGCCTCCGTCAGAAAGCGCGGGCCGGCCTCTTTCAAAGCCTCTGGGTGGCTGGGAATGGACAGCCCGGTCTCACCGCCCCTTACGAAGTCGGGATGACGCCTTCTCGCCTGCACTGTCTGCCTTTTGATCATCCGTCTCGCCTCGTCGGATCGTCGGTGTAGCACCCCTCCGGGTTGTCCCGCACCCGGCTTCCGCTGCCGAAAGCGGCAGGCCTGAGAGATATCGCGATGCCGAAAGGTCAGAACCCGCAGCAGCCCTGAAGGGAATTTTTAACCAACTTGCAGCAAGATAGCAGACTTAACCGGTAGCGGCTTGTTATCGCTTCCGGATCGTGAGGATGCACATGCTACCAGACAATATTCCGCAGGTGGAGGCCGCTCATGCCTGACACCATGCCGAGCATTGTACCGCCCCTTCCGGACGAGGCGGAGTTGCCGCCCGAGCTTGCAGCCAGTGTCAAGCGGCACCATCAGCATCTGGCTGCCCTCGTCACCAGCCTTCGCGCGGCCGGCGTGGATGAGGATGTCGTGACAGCAAGCGTCACACAGCTCGTCGAAAGCTACGGGCGGGAGTTGACCGCCGCCATGCAGGCTGTGGTTCGAGGAACGCCCGATGTCTGACGCCAAATTGCAAGACGAAGAGGGGCGCATGGCAGCGCTGGAGCGGCTGGAGGTGCTTGATACCGGTCCAGAAGAGGCGTTCGAGAAGATCGTGAATCTGGTCCGGACCGTTCTCGGCGTTCCCATGGCAACAGTGACGCTGGTCGATCGCGAACGACAGTGGTTCAAGGCGCGCAGCGGTCTTTGCGCTGTGGAAACGCCCCGGTCGATATCGTTCTGCACGCACACGATCCAGCAGCGCGAGCCACTCGTCGTGCCCGACGCCCTTCTGGATCCCCGTTTCGCCGATAGCCCGCTCGTTCAGGAGGCGCCGCATATCCGCAGCTATGCGGGCGTTCCGCTGCAGACGCCCGATGGTTACAACGTTGGTGCACTGTGCGCTATCGACACGGAGCCGCGCACATTCAGCGATGGCGACATGGCGATCCTGACGAACTTTGCGCATATCGTGGTGGATGAGCTGGAACTGCGCCTGATCGCTCAGCGGGACCACTTGACCGGCGCTCTCAACCGCCGCGGCTTCATGGAACAGGCCGCCAAGGAATTCTCCCGCTTCACGAGGCATCAGCGTTCGGCCGCGTTGATCGCTCTGGACATCGATCACTTCAAGATAATCAACGATCAGCACGGCCATCCGGCGGGTGACGAGGTTCTGCGCCAGGTGGCCCAGCTGTGCACCTCATCGATGCGACCAAGCGATTCCTTCGGTCGCCTGGGCGGGGAGGAATTTGCGCTGCTTCTTCCCGAAGCCGATGGCGTGGAGGCTGTCGCTGCGGCAGAACGCTTCCGAGCCGCCATCGAAAGCCACAGCTTCGATATCCCAGGCGGGGAGAAGCTGCGCGTGACGGCCAGTCTGGGCGTATCATCCCTTGATCCCGGCATCGCCAGCGTTGAAGGCTGGTTCGCAGCCGCCGATGGCCTGCTCTACAAAGCGAAGAAGAACGGCCGCAACCGCGTATGCTCCACCGCGCCGGAGGCTTCCTCGGGATCATCGTGAGCGGCTGATTCGACGCCGCCGCCGGCCATCACCGTGTGCGCGACATCGGGGACTCACGCCGCGGGAACGCGGCCTTACGCGACGCGGCTTGCCGTGTCGGACGAAAAAGCCAGAAGGTGTTCGGCATCCTGTGGGCGGCCGAACAGCCAACCCTGGAGCCGGTTGCAGCCCGACATGAGAGCGATGCGGGCCTGCTCCGCCGTTTCGATGCCTTCGGCGCAGACATCGAGGTTGCACGCGCGGGCGAGGCCGGTGATCGACACCAGCATGTCTTGCGCGCGCCGTTCGCTTTCAATGGCGGTAATAAACGCCTTGTCGATCTTGAGGCGATCGAAGTGGAGCTGCCGCAGGTAAGCAATACCCGCAAAGCCGGTTCCGAAATCATCAAGCGCAAACCGCACGCCGAGTGCACGCAAGCCGTCGATGATCTCGCAGGCGCCCTGCGGCTGGCGCAGCATCAGGCTCTCCGTTATTTCCAGCTCAAGGCGCTCCGGAGGGAACCCCGTCTCTTGGAGTATGGCCTGGACCTCGCGCAGCAGCTCTCCGTCCCAGAACTGCGCAGGCGACAGATTGACGGCAAGATCGAACTTGCTGTCCCGCATCGCCGCGCAGGCGGTCAGAAGGACATGGCGGCCCAGTCCGGTGATCAGTCCGCTCATCTCCGCGATGGGAATGAACACGTCCGGCGGAACATTGCCGTGGACGGGATCCCACCACCGCGCCAGCGCTTCCACGGCGACGACTTCGAACGTCGCGGCATCCACGATAGGCTGGTACTGCACGCTGATCCGCCCTTCCTCCACCGCAAGGCGCAAATCGTTTTCCATCTGAACCCGAAGACGATGGCTGTCGTCCAGTTCAGGCTCGTAGGCTCGAAAGCAGTTCCTGCCTGCGGCCTTGGCCGCGTACATGGCGACGTCGGCCCGGCGCAGGAGTTCGCTTTCCCGGTCAGTTCGTTCCGGGTCGGACACCGCGTAGCCGATGCTTATGCCGAGCCGTATCTTGTACGCTCCGATCCGCAAGGGCTCGCGAAACGCATGCAGGATGGCGACACAAAGTTCAGTCGCCGACACCCGGGCCTCGGAGGGGATGAGCACCGCAAACTCGTCACCACCAAGGCGCGCAACCGTCACGTCACGCGCGAGATTGCGTATACGCGCTGCGGCATTCTGCAGCAGGAGATCACCGGCCGAATGTCCGTAGACGTCATTGGCGTTCTTGAATCCGTCAAGGTCCATGAGGAGCAAGGTCAGTCTTGTCCCGCCCGAAACGGCCACGGCCATCCGGGCCATCAGCGCGCGGCGGTTGGGCAGGCCTGTCAGCATGTCATGGTCGGAAAGGTGCCGCGCCCGCCTTTCGCTTTGCTGCAGATCCTCAACGGCCCGTTTCCCCCGCCGCAGGATCAGTACGGCGGCCATCGCCCCGATCAGCATGAAGAAGACCACGCCCGGTGCGAGCCGCTGCCGAAGGAGAGTTCCGGGCCGGAAGGGCTCCCATCCGATCCAGCCGAGGGGAGCACCATTCAGTCCGCGAATAGCGACATTTTGCTGCTCGGTATCGTCGCGAGATCGGGACAGCCGGACGACGCTGACCGGGAGATCATCCGCAAACTGTGTCAGCCAGTCGAAATCGACGATCCGTGCGATCACAAGCAGCTTGGGGCGTGGTCCACTGAGGCCCACCTTCGAGGTGAGTGGAACGATGGCCGCTGTCGCGAAGAGATATATCTGCCCGTTGGCCCGGGAAAAGCCGCTGACGATCGGCGCACCGTCTTGAGGGATGCGTCGTACGAGGGCGAGGGAGTCCATGAAATCGGGGCCAAGCCGCCGCTGAGCCACGCGGGTGTCGAACCGGCTGTCCTTCCAGCTGTAGACTACCCTATCCTCCCCATCGAGGACGAAGATCTGGTTGTATCCTTGGGTGCCGCCCAGATAGGCCACCACGTTATCCTCGATCCAGGCGGGATCGACGCGCTGGTCGATATGGCGAACCGCTTCGTCCCACTTCGCATAATCCTGAAGGTCGTGACGCACCAGCAGGGAAGCCGATTTCACCACGTTCTGAAGCGCTTTCTCCTCCCGTTCCAGCTGCATCTGGTCCTGAACCGAGGCTCCGTAGAACAGCAGTATCAGCACACAGGAAAAGCTTGCGCCTGTAAGTAGAAGCAGTGGCAACAGGTATTCCGAAGCCAGACTGCTTCGGATCTTTCTGGCGAACGCAACGATCATAACTGGACCAGCACCATCAACTGATCATCCTACCTTGAAGTGCACTTCTCCGATTCGACCCTGCATGATCACGCCTTAACACTTTGTATCGATCGCATGCCCGATGGACTGTCCCGGTCCGGCAAAGCGATGGACGCGCGAAGATGCACCTTCCCGCGTTACGAGCCGCTCTTTCGCCGCCGGGAAACCACGTTATACCGTCGATAACGCCATGCAGACACACGCCGCAGCCCCCGCCACTCACGACATCTCCGATGCCGACCTCTCAGCCCTCGCGATCAGCGTGCTGGAGATCTTCTCCATCGGCATAGGTCCGTCGAGTTCCCACACGGTGGGGCCGATGCGCGCGGCGCTGTCCTTCATGGAAAGTCTGCCGCAAGCGCCTCGCCGTGTCACGTGCGATCTCTATGGATCGCTCGCTCTCACCGGACGGGGCCATGCGACCGACAGCGCCATCCTGCTCGGTCTCTCCGGGCTGCGGCCGGAAGCGATCAATCCCGACGAGGTGCCCGCCATTCTCTCGGACATCCGGGAGCATGGCTGCCTGCGCAGTCGCCAGTTTGAGCAGGATATCGCCTTCGAGGAAGCTGTCGATCTGGTGTTCCACCGGGACACGTTCCTCCCCGTGCACGCCAACGGGATGCGGTTCTCCGCCTGGATCGGCGGTGAGAGCGAGCCGGTATCCTCCTATTGGTATTCCGTCGGGGGTGGCGCGATCGTGTGCGGCACGGCCGACTCGCTCATGGCCCCGGAAGCGGCAGGCGCAACGGCGGACACAGCGGCGGGCCTGCATAACCAACGCCAGCCCTACCCCTTTTCCTCGGGCGCCGAACTGCTGGCTCTCGGTGAAGAGACCGGCTTTAGTATTGCCACGCTGGTTCTCAGAAACGAAGGGATCTGGCGGACGGAGCCGGAGACCCTTGCAGGTCTTGACCACATCATCGATGCCATGGACGCCTGTGTGCAGAGGGGCCTGAGGCAAGAGGGTGTCCTGCCGGGCGGCCTCAGGGTTCGCCACCGCGCCAAATCCATCCACACGCGGCTCAGGTCTCAGGCGGAAAGCCTCGGGCCGGCTCAGACCTTCGAGTGGGTGAGCCTTTTCGCGCTCGCGGTGAACGAGGAGAACGCCGCCGGCGGCCGGGTTGTCACAGCCCCCACCAACGGGGCCGCCGGGGTGATCCCGGCCACTCTCCTGTACTATCGCAAGTTCGTGCCGGGAGCGGACCGCGATGGCGAACGAACGCTGCTGCTGACGGCTGCCGCGATCGGCTTCCTGTACAAGAAGCGCGCCTCGATCTCGGCTGCGGAGATGGGCTGTCAGGGGGAAGTCGGCGTCGCCTGCTCCATGGCGGCTGCCGGTCTGGTCGCCGCCCTCGGCGGGACGAACCAGCAGATCGAGAATGCGGCCGAGATCGGCATGGAACACAATCTCGGCCTCACCTGCGATCCTATCGGGGGCCTTGTTCAGATACCCTGCATCGAGCGCAACACCATGGGCGTCGTCAAGGCGATCAACGCCGCTTACCTGGCCCTGCAAGGCGATGGGCGGCACATCGTCAGCCTCGATGCCGTGATCGAGACCATGCGGCAGACGGGCCTGGACATGGGCAGCAAGTACAAGGAGACGAGCCTTGGCGGTCTTGCCGCCAACGTCGTCGAATGCTGATTCTGCGGCGGCGCAAAGGAACTATCCTGTAGTTGCCACCGGCCCGTGCCTGCCTTAAGCACCGGCCTCAAGAAACTTGGGACGATCATGACCGCCGGCATCGAAAAAGCCCTCACGGGCATAGAGGGCTTCGACGACATAACGATGGGCGGCCTTCCCCGCGGCCGGCCGACACTGGTCTGCGGATCGGCCGGTTGCGGCAAGACGCTGTTTGCGTCCACGTTCCTCGTGAACGGCGCGCGCGCGGGCGAACCGGGGGTGTTCGTGACCTTCGAGGAACGCCCTTCGGATATCGTAGACAATGTTGCCTCACTAGGCTTCGAACTCGACAGCCTCGTCGAGGAGGAGCTGATCGCGATCGAACATATCGCCATCGATCCCTCCGAACTGGCTGAAGTGGGCGATTACGACCTCGAAGGCCTCTTCATGCGCCTCGAGCTTGCCGTCGAAGAAGTCGGCGCCAAGCGTATCGTGCTCGACACGATCGAAAGCCTGTTCTCCGCCTTCCAGAATCCCGCGATTCTCAGGGCTGAAATTCGACGGCTGTTCGACTGGCTGAAGGACAAGGGGCTTACCGCCGTCATCACGGGGGAACGGGGCGACGGAGCCCTGACCCGGCAGGGACTGGAGGAATATGTCTCGGACTGCGTGATCCTCCTCGATCACCGTGTCCACAACCAGATCTCCACCCGCCGGATGCGGATCGTCAAGTACCGTGGCACCCCGCACGGCACAAACGAATACCCCTTCCTCATCGGCGAGGACGGCTTCAGCGTGCTTCCGGTCAGTTCGCTGGGGCTCGAACACCAGGTCTACGACGAACGCCTGTCGAGCGGTATCGCGGACCTTGACGCGATGCTGACCGGCGGGGGCTTCCACCGCGCAAGCAGCATCCTGTTCTCCGGCGTGGCGGGCGCCGGCAAGAGCTCGGTCGCCATGTGCTTCGTCGACGCGGCTTGTGCCCGGGGCGAGCGGGCGATGGTCTTTTCGTTTGAGGAATCGGCCGACCAGATCGTGCGCAACATGCGCTCCATCGGCCTTGATGTGGCCAAGTGGATCGACGAAGGGCGCCTGCGCTGCATTTCGGCACGACCGACATTCTACAGCCTCGAGATGCATCTCGCCATCATGGTACGGGAAATTTCGCGCTTCCGGCCGTCGCTGGTGGTGCTCGATCCGATTTCAGCCTTCCTCGACAGCGGCGAGCAGCTCGAGGTGCAGGCCATGCTCCTGCGCATGGTCGATTACCTGAAGTCCAACGGCATCACGGGCATTTTCACAAATCTGGCCCATGACCAGACTGTCGGGAAGACTGACGCCGGGCTCTCTTCGCTGATGGACGCTTGGCTGCTGCTGCTGAACCGCGAGGTCAATGGTGAATTCAATCGCGAACTCTACCTCCTCAAGGCCCGCGGCATGGCGCACTCGAACCAGGTGCGCGAGTTCGTGATGACGGAAAACGGAATACGGCTCCTTGAGCCCTATCTTGGCGCTCACGGCGCCTTGACAGGATCCGCGCGTCGCCTTGCAGAGGCGCAGGACCGCAGGCAAGAGACCTCCCGTCGGGCAGAGGTCATGGCCCTGCAGGACAAGGTGACTCAACGCCGGCGCCGCGCGGAGCTGGAGATTGCGACATTGCAGGCCGAAGTTGCCGCCGAGGAAGCTGAACTCCATCGCCTTCTGAAGGCGGAGGAAGACTACCGTAATCAAGCCGCTGCAGATCTTGCGGAACTCGCAGCCGGTCGAAACGCTTCTGGGGGATGATCATGAATAAGCCGAAAGAACTCACCCTCTACGTTGCCGGGCAGACCCCGAAGTCCGTGGCCGCCATCCGCAACCTCGAGAAGATCTGCGCCGAACACCTCGATTCCAGCTACGTGGTCAAGGTAGTCGACCTGAAAGAGAACCCGCGGCTCGCCCGGGAGCACAACATCGTGGCGATACCCACCCTCGTCCGCCAACTTCCGGTGCCGATTCAGAAGATAATCGGGGACCTGTCGGATACGGAAAAGGTGCTGGTCCATCTGCAACTGGGTGATCCTGCGTGATGGACGAAGCGGTGCCTGATACGCTTTCCCTGGAAGAGCTGCGGCGCCGCCTGGTCGAAGCGGAGGACACACTCCGCGCCATCCGCGAAGGTGATGCAGACGCGGTCGTCGTCCGCAACGCCAACGAAGATACGGTTTTCGCGCTGTCGGGAGGACAGGAGAGCTACCGCGCCATCATGGAAGCGATGGACATCGGTGCAATAGCGCTCGATGACCAGGGCCGCGTGCTCTACGCTAACGCCGCTTTCTGCGC
Source organism: Novosphingobium panipatense (assembly GCF_900182875.1). Classification (NCBI taxonomy): domain Bacteria; kingdom Pseudomonadati; phylum Pseudomonadota; class Alphaproteobacteria; order Sphingomonadales; family Sphingomonadaceae; genus Novosphingobium; species Novosphingobium panipatense. The sequence goes on along the minus strand of NZ_FXUI01000014.1, from coordinate 57,478 downwards.
CCTCATCGGCTGCGCGGCGACGCAACTGCAGCATCTTCCCATTTTTGAGAAGCTCGATGCGAACTCGGCGCAGGTCGTACGTGAAACAATCGAACAGGCGCGCCACGGTCGCCATCAGGTGCAGTTCGTGCAGAGCCATAGAGGAAGCAATCGGCACCTCATGGTCACGGCAGCGCCTTTGCCGATGGCGTTCGGCACTGGCTGTGCCCTGACGTTCAGCGACGTGACGGCCCGCGTCGAGGCTGCGGCCCTGGAAGAATCCGAGCGCATCGGCGAAGCCGTCATCGCCTCCGCCAACGAAGCGGTCGTGGTGTGCGATCGCGCCGGCAACATCATCAAGGCCAATGCGGCCGCCTCCGCCCTGATGCCCGGTGAGGCAATCGGCCGCCATTTCACGGATGCGCTGCCCCTTGCCTTCGCCGAGGACGGCAGGATTTCGACATCGGACGGCCTGCTTGACCTGGCGGCCGCCGGCAGCGCCGCCAGGGGGGTGGAAGCCTTCGCATTCCATCCGGACGCCCGCAAGGACCTGCTGGTCAGCGTGGCCCCCCTTCGCGTTTCGGGAGAGACCATCGGCGGGTCGGTGATAACTCTCGTCGACCTCTCGGAGCGCAAGGCGTTCGAAAAGCGGCAGACGCTGATGATGCATGAACTGGATCATCGCGTGAAGAACACGCTTGCCATGGTCCTTTCCATATGCGGCCGCACTCTGGCGGGATCGGACAGCCTCGAGGAATTCCGACTGCGGTTTACGCGCCGGATACAGGCTCTTGCCGCGACCCACAGTCTTCTCGCGGACGCCTCCTGGGCGGGCATAGACCTGGCCGCGCTGATTGAGACCGAACTCGCGCCCTACGTCAGCGCCGCCGGCCCTCACCTGGCTGTTTCGAAGCTGGAACGGACAGTGGCTCCGGATGTGGCAATCGCATTCGGCCTTGTCGTGCATGAACTGGCAACGAACGCGGTAAAGTACGGGGCACTGTCGGCAGAGAACGGCAAAGTGACCGTCTCAGGCTCCACCTTGAACGGCAACCTCTACGAAGTGGTATGGGCGGAAAGCGGAGGCCCGCCTGTGACGCCACCGATTCGGCAGGGATTTGGCCAGACACTCATCACGCGCAGCCTGGCACGGGGCGAGGGCACCGGAGCAACCGTCGATTTCGCACCAGACGGGGTCGTCTGTCGCATGGTCCTGCCCATCGAAGTCGAGACCTGAAAAAAGGCGCCAACGGATCTCTCCACGCCTGTTGCAAGGGCGACGATCCGTTATGGTTTCAACGCGCATTGCAGTGCAACAGCAAAACTTCCGCTGCCTTTGCAATAACATCACTAATATAACCCAAGCCTACTGGACCCGCGCCCGGCGTTGAAAGGTCCACTTCGGCTTGTCCCTGTTCTCATGACATTTACCGCGCGCTACACCCGTCACGCATACGGGGTGAATAGTAACGGTGATAACGGATCTTCGCATCGCGGACACTCCGCACGGCGGGCTGCACTACGATGTGTGCCTGATCGGTGCGGGAGCAGCCGGCATTTCCATCGCTCAGGCCTTGGCAGGAAGCCGCCTTTCGATAGGCGTCCTCGAAAGCGGGGGTTCCGCATTCGAACCGGACACGCAGTCTCTGTATGAAGGCCAAGTCGGCGGTCACCCGATGACCATGGACACCGGCCGGTGCCGGATTCTAGGTGGCTCCACATCCGAATGGACCGGACGCTGCGGCAAACTCGACCGCATCGATTTCGCGCGGCGGAACTGGGTTCCGCACTCCGGCTGGCCGATCCGCCATGCCGACCTGGCTCATTACTACCGTGCAGCGGAAATGGTATGTGGGTTCGCGACCCCCTGGGTTGACGACGCCGAAGCCGCTCGCGATCTGGAAATTGCAGCCCCTGATGATCCTCGTCTGGCGAATTATCTCTGGCGCTACGCCCCGATCGGCAACCGGCTCTATCGCCACTGGGGGCGCGAATACCGGCCCTTGCTCGAAGCCTCCTCCAACGTGGAGGTTCTCCTGCATGCCAACGTGATCCGTTGGCACGCTTCCGGGAAGACAGGCCTGCCGCAGCGGGTGGAGGCGGTGACGGCCTCGACGCTCGAAGGCAGGACCATACTGGTCCGGGCCCGCGCCTTCGTGCTTTGCGCCGGCGGCCTGGAGAGCACGCGACTGCTTCTTTCCAGCCGCGACCATGTTGAGGGCGGCCTTGGGACGGGACTGGAAAACGCCGGCCGCTTCTTCATGCAGCATCCCAGGGGCCGCATCGCGCGCCTTGAAACTGACAAACGCACCGGCCTTTCCCTCCAGGATCGTTACGGCATCTTCGGTGCCCGCCAGGGGCTGCAGTATGAAAGCGGGCTTGCGATGTCCGAGCAGGTCCAGCGGGAGAGTAAGCTGCTCAACGCCAGCGTGATCTTCACATACGAGGCCGATGCCGCCTCCGGCTGGGAGGCGCTGAAGTCGCTGGCCTACCCGACTGCCGCTCCCCCTGTTGGCAGGGCCAAGGCCTTAAACCGTCTTGTGCGCGATCCCGGTTCCGCGCTGACGAACCTCTGGCGGCGAGGGTGGCAACACCGCCACGCGGCATTTCCAGTGAGGTCGATCAATCTCGTAATAGACCTCGAGCAGAAGCCCGATCCCGACAGCCGCGTCACCCTGTCCGCCGAGAGGGACAGGCTTGGCCTGCGCAAGCTTCACGTAGACTGGCGCATCAACCCTGAGGAACGGCGAACGTCGGCGCACTTCGCCAGGATCTTGGCCGAACACTTTTCGCGCAACCGCACCGGGTCGTTGGTCTTGGAAGACTGGCTTCACGACACCGGTCCCATCGGGGACGAGCTATCCGGCACCTTCCACCACATCGGAACCTTGCGCATGGCGTCCAACCCTCGCGAAGGTGTGGTGGACGGCAATTGCCAGGTTCACGGTGTCGATAACCTTTACGTGTCGAGTTGTGCCACCTTCACGACCGGCGGCCATGCAAATCCCACCTTCACAATTGTCGCCCTTGCCCTGCGACTGGCGGATCATCTACGCGCGCGACTTTCGGAGCAGGACCACCCCTCTTCGGCACCGCATAAGGTGAAGCGCCACCCCGGCATCCACATAGCCGATGATTCGGGAACGGCGGCTGCAATCTGCCGTCGACGCCGATTTCGGCCGATGTAGTTCGCATTTGCCACGTGGCACTTTGGCGTCGAACCCGTTCGCAGAAGCGAAAGTGTCCGCATGCAAAGGCAGGCATCTTGGGGATGGAACTTGGTCTACTTGTTCCCTATCAGGCCGGTACGCGGCGCCGGCGCCAAAGCAGCGCGGCAAAGGCCAGGGCAAACAGACCCAGCGTACCCGGCTCAGGCACGGCTGTGCCCCCTGAGGAACTGCTGCTCGAGGGAGGTGTCGGCGTGCTCGGCGGGTAATACCCCCCGGCATAAGTGCCGATGTGCATCTCCCCGTTCTGTTCGAGGCTGCCAAACACTGCCGAACCCTGAATATAATTCCCGGTCGTCGCGGCTGCGCCGGGGGCAAGTACAGAGCCGCCCCATGCGGTCGTCAGCGAAAGGTTCTGCGCCTCGGTGATGTTCCAGATCACGTGCTCGCCCAAATTTTGCGTGCCGCCGAGGAAGTTGTCGTTCAACGTGATTGCCTTGCCGGACACGTTGACGATGGCAGTGTCGGCACCGTTTAGGTTGAACTTGATCTCGCCAATCTTGTCGAGGTCGGCAGCAGAGATGTTGAATACCGCCACGCCGTCCGCTCCGGGCTGCGAATTGAACGTCCCGGTGTTGCCGCGAATACTAAACTGGCTGTTGGCTGTTTGCGTACTCAACGTCTGACTCAGGCCGGTCATCGATGTCTCGATGAGGCTCTTTTGCTGAAACAGGTTCTGAACGAAGGCCGGATCACTGGCTGCGAGCCCGGAGGTGAGTACGTTGTTATTGACGTTCGTCTTGCTAACGCTGCCTCCCACTTGGACCGTCTGCTTCGCACCGTTCAGATTGAACCCGCTGTTGACGTTACCGCCCACGATCGCACCCGAACCATTGTTAAGGTTCTTCGTGCCGCCATTCACATCACCAACGACCGTCAGCCCGGGCGTTCCACTGCTTGACGGCGGAAGAGGCTGGATCTGATAGTTGGAGGAGTTGCCGTTGAGGTTGCCCCCGACAAAGGTGCGCCCCTCCACTTCCGATGACGACGTCAGATCGCCCAGCACCACGAGATTCCACGTGCGCAGAACATCGGTTCCAGCAATCATGCCAGACCCGGCGAGTGCGGGCGTGGCGGCGAGGACTACGGAAAGGCCGGAAACGAGTAGCGAGACGGAACGGAAGCGGTGCACGGAGAATCCTCGGGCGGAAGCGGACAGTGCCTGAGGGCCTTGCAGCGGTGAGCAACCGCTTCAAGTGAAAACGCCGGACTGTCTCCGGATGAAACGGCTTCCGGAACACCTCCGACGATGCCCTCGATCCGCCACCGTAAGCTTGCGTCCGGCGCATGAGAACGCCTGAGGCGGCGTTGGACCTCCCGAAACGTACGAGTGCCGCAGGACCGTCCGTCCTGCGGCACCTGGCGGATTGTCACTCTCCGCCGAAGCGAACCTTCAGACGGAGGCCGTACATGCGAGGCTGGCCGAGGATCAGGCTTTCAGTGCCTGTCGAGGCCCAGCTGTTGCCGACGAAGATCGGGTACTTTTCATTTGTCAGGTTGGTGATGAAGCCGGAAAGGTCGACGGGGCTGCCGCCAATCGAATTCCAGTTCAGATTCAAGTTCCAGAGGTTTGAAGAAGGCAGGATGCCCAACGGCGTATCGTTGGAGGCGACCTGCTTTGCGGTGTAAGTGTACGTCGCCGCCAAGGTGATCTGGCCGATGCTGTCATCGAGCGGCAGCGTGTAAGAGGGCGTGATCGTGACGCGATGCTTCGGTGACTGAGGCAGTTCACCACCAACCAGTGCCCCTGTCGTAGGAGGCAGGTAGCCGGGGAAGATCGGAGGCGTATACGACTTCAGCTTCGTGTCCAGATAGGCATAGCCAAGCGTCAGGTTGAAGCCGTAGGCTGCCAGCGCCGCATCCACTTCAATGCCCTGGATCTTGGACTTACCAGCGTTGACGATCGCCTGCGCCGGAGAGTTCGTGTTGTTGGGAATGGACGGATCCGGATTGAGGTTTGCAGCGAGCTGCTGATCGGAGAAGTCGTTGTAGAACGCAGCGGCGTTCAGGTAGCCGCTCAACGTGCCTCGGAACGAGGTCTTGAAGCCAATTTCGTAGGCATCGACCTTTTCAGGCCCCCAGGCGACGGGCACGGTGTTGGATGCGTTCACGTTGCCCTGACGATAGCCGCGTGAATACTTGGCGTACAGGAGCACGTCCGGCATGGGCTTGTAGTCAATATCGATGAGCCACGTGGGCTTTTCCGACTTCTGCTTGATCGTGGTCAGGCAATTCTCGGGATTATCAGCCGGCCGCGTCGGATAGGCCGCACATGTGAAGGTCGGCGTATTGGGGGCAAAGAAGAAGATCTGACGCGTCGCGCCTTGACCTTTGACCTTGTCGATCGTGTAGCGGATACCGCCGGTGACCGAGAGTTGATCCGTGAAGTTGTAAGTCCCCTGCGCGAAGAAGCCAATGTTTTCATAACGATAGCGCGTCAGAGAATTCTGGACCAGACCCGGGAACCGGCCGCTGCCGAGGCTGTCGACGCCCCGGCACTGGAGCGTGTTGATATCGCTGCAACTTATCGTGACAAGGACTGGGATCGTCACGCCAGGCGCCACCGGCGCGCTGGACGTGTACGTGATGGGCGAATAGGAACCCTGGAACGGGCTGAGCGGACCGCTGGTCTCGTAATAACCGCCCAGGACATAGTTCAACTTGCCGTCGCTCGTGCGGCCCTGAATCTGCAGCTCTTCAGTGGCGGTGTACTGCTCGACGTTGTCGAAATTCGGATCCGGATTGAGGCCGACCCAGGTGAAGGGAAGGCCGCGGAAAGCGGGATTGGGGTTCGTGTCGGGAATCACGTAGTTGTCAGCGCCGATGTTGAAGCCTTGGCTCTGACGGAATTCCTGGTAGCTCGCGATGTTCTTGATCGTGATCGCGTCACTGGCCTGCCAGGTCGTAGTGTTGATGACCGACCATTGCTTGATCTTGAGCGAAGGATCGGGATGGCCGTTCTCGACATCCCAGTACCCGTAATCCTGCGCCTTGGCGCGAGCCAGGCCCTGGCTGCATGCGATCGGAGCGAGGAAGGAAGCCGTGCTGCCGGGCGTGGGCAAACCGAAGCGTGAGCGATCCACGCCCTGATCGCAGCCCGCAACGTTAGCCACCGTAACCTTGCCCGTGATGCCGTACGAATCCGAATGGCCGTACCGAACGATCGTGTAGTTTTCGAGCGTAGGAGTCAGTTCGGCCAGGATGCCCGCGCGAACGGCCCAATAATCGACATCACCCAGAGCGTCAGGGCCAATGTCAGACCGGTTCTTCAGATAGCCGTCGCGCTCGTGCCGCTCAAATCCCAGGCGCACCTTGAAAGTGTCGGTTAGAGGCAGGTTCAACACGCCTTGCAGGCGATACATGTCGTAGTTGCCGATCGAGCCTTCGACGTAACCGCCCAGCTCTTCCGTGGGACGCTGAGGTACGATCAGCACGGCGCCGCCGGTGGTATTGCGGCCGAACAGGGTCCCCTGCGGACCTTTCAGAATCTGTACGTTCTGCAGATCGAAAAACTGCCCCACCCCGGCTCCGTTGCCGCCGGGGGTGCCACCTTGCGCGCGGGGACCGATGACATCCGCGAAGTACACCGCAACGGACGGCGAGGTGAAGTTCTCCTGCACGAATCCGCGCAGCGCAAAGGTTGCAGCCTCCGGGCCATAGCGCGAATTCGCCGACAGGGAGGGCGTGTAAGTGGCCAGGTCGGCGCCGGAGGTAACGTTCCGGTTGTCGAGCTGCTGGTCGTTGAACACGGTGATCGAGATCGGCACGTCCTGCAGTCGTTCTTCAACACGGCGTGCGGTCACCACGATTTCATCCGTCGCAGACTGCGCGAACGCCGGTGTGCAGGTAACTAACGACGTGGATGCCGCCAGAACCATCTTGAAGCGTGAAACGCCCATTGTTTTTGATCCCTCCCTGATCTTTGCCGCCGGTTTCCAGTGCTGCGGGAACACTGTTCTTACAGTGTGACATACTTAACGGCTCGGCTAGTACCCAACCGGCGGTCACCAACGCCGGCAGCGTCAAAGCGGAGGCTCCAGCTCCCCCTGCAAATCGTGGAAATACTGCAGTTTGCGGCTACTTTCCGCCGATAAACCGGAACAGGGCAGCGCCACGAAGCACGTTCTCTGTGCCTCGCGAGACAAAACTGATTGCGCCCTCGGATAGAACGATCGGCGGCGCTCCTGCTCTTGCGCGGCAACGGGGACGGATCGGTGTTGCCGTGAGGGACTACAAACGTGTTGTGCGGAGCGCACACGCTGCCTGCAGATCGATGGAAGCGCCATGTCGAGGCGGTCAGCGAGCGATTCGAGGCATTGATCGCGCGCAGGATCAGCGACTGCAAACTCGGCGGCGCCCCCTGCCGCGCTTGACGGCGGTCTACGATGATGAAAGCCTACCCGCTATGAAGAGTTGTGCGCACAAGAGGGGCTCTGGGCATAGAGAGGCATTGGCAGCATCACGGTCATAGAAGCGGGGGCTTCATTGTGGGCAACAAAGGCCCCGGTTCCTAAGCGCGACGCTAACCTAGAGGCGCCGTGACACTCTTGTTGAAGCACACCTTCTTGTACAGGATCTGGGACAGCGGATGATGACTGACGCGCGGGCATTCGATTATTCACATGATGGGGCAACCTTCAAAGGGCAACTGGCCGTGCCTGAAGGGTCCGGCCCGCACCCCGCTATCCTGGTAATACACAACGCACGGGGCCTTGGACCTGGACCGATCAAGCGCGCACAAGCTCTCGCGAGAGAAGGCTATGTCGCTCTGGCAAGTGACCTCTACGGCGACGGCGCCTTCTACGACGATCCCAGGCAAGCGAACGCGTCGTTGGCACCTCTCTTCCATGAGCCTGCACGGCTTCGAGCAAAGATCGTGGCTGCCTTTGAGACGCTGCGTGGCTTGCCGCAGGTCGATGCGGAGCGTGTCGGCGCGATCGGCTTCTGCTTTGGCGGGATGTGCGCTCTTGAACTGGCGAGGAGCGGAGCCCCCGCGCGCGGTGTCGTGAGCTTCCACGGCCTCCTCAACACCCATGCCCGCGCCAAGGCCGGCGAGGTGCAGGCGAAGCTGCTCATCCTGACCGGCGAGCGGGACCCTTATGCGCCTTCGGGCGATGTCGAGGCGCTGCGGGACGAGTTACGCCATGCTGGCGCCGACCACCACATCACGATCTATAGCGAGGGGTGGCATGCCTTTTCGGACGACGAAGCCGCCGAAATGGAGCAGGTGCCGGGCGTCAGATATGATCCGCTCATTGACCGGCTCGCGTGGGCGCAGACACTGGCGTTCCTGGAGGCGACAGTAAAAGAGAACGTCTAGCAGAGGAGAATGAGAAGGCAGCATCTCGCCGCTCGCGCCCGCTGGAGGAGCGTCTGGTTGGGCGGCTACAATCAGCTCCACGACGGAACCGCTGCTTACCGCCGACACTCAGCGAGGTCTTGCGCGACGGGTGAGGCTCAGTCGATCATGGCGGCGACGAGACGCCGAAGATGCTCCTGGCTCAACAAGCCGGACGGCTTCTTGATCTGGAGATCGCGCGATCCATGGGAGGGGTAAGTGGCAGTATTGAAACGCCCTTGAGCGCCTTGCGTATCGATGTGCATAGTATCCCATTTTGACGGGACAGCCCCGCCTCTTATCTTCTGAATCCGCTGCGCCGCCTCGGCGGCCCGCCAGCTTGACCAGGTGTCTTCTCACGGAACACGATCCGACCCTTGGAAAGATCGTAAGGCGTCATCTCGACGTGCACGCGGTCACCGACGACGGAGCGGATGCGAAACTTGCGCATCTTGCCCGCTGTATAAGCGATGATCTTGTGCTCATTGTCGAGGAGGACGGCGAAGCGGCCATCGGGGAGGATCTCCTCGATAAACCCTTCCATGGTCAGCAATTCTTCCTTGGCCAAACTTGAATTTCCCACAATCGGAGAGCGCCTGCGATCATGCGTGCGCAGTCTGCGATCATGAAAGTTGGCTGATGTTTGAAAAACACCCGCAAAATGCGAGCGAGCATCGACAGAGCCGACGCAGCTATCTCCATATACATCGGAAAACTGAAATTACAACCGGCGCTTCCTTCGCAAAATATCGGCCAATGAGGACGATCGTCCTCGCTACAGCTCCAAACATCATGTATGCTACTCTCAACGTCGAAATCCAATCGCCTGCCGATGACTGAGAGACTGAACGCGCTTCCGCGGAATGGAGAGCTTGCATGGGTCTCAATGAATTACTTTTTCACCATCAAGTTGCACTCATTCAGTACGCTGCCGATAATAAGAGCAGTCGCGACAATGGGACGAGTTTCGATGTGGTGCGCCACTACGAAGCCAGGATCGCGCGCCTGCGCCACGAGATCGGCGCTGCCGCGTATCCGCGATGGCCATGAGCATCCAATCCGCCGCCTACGCTCATAGTCCCGGGCCTGCCGCAGGGCAGAGAGGTGATTGCCATCACGTGAACGACCAAGAAGCAGGAAAACCCCGCAATGAACACAGACGAGAAACCCAGACCTTCCCGCCCCAAGGCTCGCTGGGTCAACACGCCGAAGCTGACGCCGGACGCGGCAAGCCGCCAGGGCAAGGTGACGAAGCTGGCGTTCGAAGTTCTGGGAGGCCGGGACGAGGCCATCGCCTACCTCAATACCGCCTGCGTCACGCTCGGCGGGCGACCGCTTGATCTGGCGGTGGATTCCGCCGAAGGCCTCGGCCGCGTGGAACATGCCTTGGCAGGCATGAAATCGACGGGCTAATTCATCCGTCGCGTTTCACCGGCGCTCGAAAGGCGATTTGGAGAAGAAATGCGATCAGGGCTATCTAATTGTCCAGATCCGCGTACAAGAGCCGGGCTGACACGTCGCCTGCGACGGATATTGGGCCGCCAAGGCTCCCCTTTGTCCCTTACAGCCTCACGAAGCCGGGATGCGCCGCCGTTGGCGTATGCCCGTCATACCTGCATTGGGCAAAGGATACCCATATGATCACCGGCACCGTAAAGTTCTTCAACGCCGACAAGGGCTATGGCTTCATCGCTCCCGAAACGGGCGGGGACGACGCGTTCGTGCACATCAGCGCCGTCGAGCGCGCTGGCATGCGCACCCTCAACAAGGACCAGCGCGTATCCTACGAACTGGAAACCGATCGCCGCGGCAAGACCTCGGCTGTCAATCTCCAGTCCGCGTAAGCGCACGGATCGGCGGGCCTTTCACAAGGCCCGCCAACCATGCTTCCGCGTTAGGAGTGGCTATCTGTCACGACTGATGTTCCAGCGGAAGCAGGCGGAACCGCAGGGCACGGCAGCCAGCTTGCCACAGATCCGCCATCGGTGCGTCAACCGAACGGCGCTTCAAGCGAGTGCTGCGGCTCGGTGAACCACCGCGCACCCTCTTCGGTCACATACATGTGGTCTTCCAGCCGCACGCCGAAGCGTGAGGGGACGACGATCATGGGCTCATTGGAAAAGCACATTCCGACCGCCAGCGGGGTCCGGTCGCCTCGCACCAGATAGGCCGGTTCGTGAATGGAAAGGCCGATACCGTGGCCGGTGCGGTGAGGAAGGCCCGGCAGCGCATAGTCGGGGCCCAGACCTGCCTTGTCCAGAACGGCACGCGCCGCGTAATCCACGCTCTCGCAGGTCTCTCCGACGCGCACGGCATCGAACGCTGCCTGCTGCGCTTCCTTTTCAACGTTCCAGATGTCCCGGATGTCCTGCGACACCGTTCCAAACGCGTATGTGCGCGTAATGTCGGAGTGGTATCCCTCGACCCGGCATCCGGTATCGATCAGCACCAGTTGCCCTTCCTGAAGCTCCCGGTCACCCGGAAGCCCGTGGGGATAGGCGGTCGCCTCTCCGTACTGGACGATGCAGAAGCTGGACCCGCTCGCGCCCAGGCGGCGGTGAGCGGCATCGATGAAGTGCTCCACTTCGCTTTGCCGTATGCCCGGGCGCAGTATCCTGGCCGCCGCCTCGTGGACCTGCAGCGTCATGCTTTTGGCCTGCTGCATCAGCGCCAGTTCAGCGCTCGACTTGATCATGCGGCACTGCTTGATCACGGGCATGCCGTCGATCAGCCTCACGGCTTCCGCCACCCGGATGCGTTCGGCGAAGTGGAAGGGCAATTCCGGATCGAGCGCAAGGGTTCGTGCTCCCATGCTTCGCAGGCTATCCACGACCAGCGCCACGGGATCCTCGTCCTCCTGCCAGGTCCGGATCTCCGCCGCGATGGCAAGATCCGCCTGCAGCGTGCCGATCTCGAAGTGCGGGCAGATGATGACAGGCTTGCGCCCTGGGGCCAGCAACATTGCAACGAGGCGCTCCGTCGGCCCCCAGGGCACGCCTGCGAAATACCGCAACGAGGCGCCCGCGTTCACCAGCAGGGCGTCAGCGCCACTGTTTGCGGTGAACCTGCAAGCCCGGTCCATGCGAGCATCCCGTTCGTCAGGTGTAATCGCCGCTGCAGGATTCGCCCATGGCGCCAGCCGCGCCAGCTCTGCTTCGATGGTAGATCCGCCAATCATGAAATCGGTCCTCAGGAAAATCGCTCGATGTCAAACGGGCCGAGCGGGATGTCGGGTGCCTCACCGGCAATGACGGATGCCATGAGCCTGCCGGTGACGGGGGCCAGCGTCAGCCCCAGATGCTGATGGCCGAACGCATAGTAGAGGTTTGGCACCCGCGTCGAGCGCCCCATGGCGGGAAGATAATCCGGCAAGGTGGGCCGACATCCCATCCAGCGGCGGAAGGGGCCGCTGATCGGCAAACCAAGCTCGGCGATGTGCGTTTCCAGTCTCTCCCACTTGCGCGGATCGGCGGGAGCGTCCGGCCGGTTCATCTCCACGAAGCTGGCGGCCTGCACGGCCTGTCGGTACCGCGTCACGATCATCGCGCGCTCCTCAAACACGACCGGCGGCAGATCGCGGGGCCATCTGGTTACATCGGCGCGAACATGATAGCCGCGCTCCGCGATGATCGGTGCCTTGTGTCCCGCGGCTTTCATCAACGCGCCTGAGCGAACTCCCGCGCAAACGATGATTTTGTCCGCCTCCAACCCGTGCACCTGCACGCGCCCGTGCTGCAGCTGAAGCGAGGCGTGTTCCTGTACGAGCGCACCTCCGAGGTCGACGAAGGCCTGCCTCAGCGCGTGGCGCAAGGCACCCAGATCGGCGATCTGAGCCGTACCGCTGAAGCGGACGGCGCCCGAAATCGGCCGCGCGCAGATCCTCGACAAGGCTGAGAGGTCATCGCCGCTGGCCGGATGCACGGTGGCCGGACCAGTGCGTGCGCCCTCCCATGCTCTGCGGCCGGCCTGCGCTGCTGCGGCGCTGTTCCACAAAACCAGATGCCCGTCGCTCCGCAGAAGATCCTGCGCGCCGATCCGGTGCAGGAGCGAAGACCAGGCCGGGAGCGCGCGGTCCATCAGCGGCGCCATCGCGGCACATCCCGTCGCAAAGCGCTTCGGGCGTCCCGCTGAAAGTAGGCGCAGTCCGAAGGGCAGCCATTCGGCCACCGCGCCCGGCGGGAAGGACGCCGCGCCGCCACGCAGGAACAGGCGGTGGGGAAGCGAGCGCACCATGGCCCACGAAGCCAGCGGTTCGACCTGCTCGACGGCGATGTGCCCCGCATTGCCCCACGAAGCGGCCTGTCCAGCAGCGTCATCATCGACCAGCGCAACCCGGTGCCCGGCCTGCAGCAATTCAATGCCAGTGCTAAGCCCGACTACGCCTCCACCTATGATTCCGATGAGGCTCACGAAAACTCCATTGCCACAGCCGCCTTGTTTCGTATACCGTATATCTAACTTGGCAACCACGCAAGGTTTGATGCTGTGACACGCTTATCTGCTGCCGTTGCTGACCCCCTCCTCCGCATTGCCACAGGGTCGCCCCGGCTGGGTCAAAGGAATGCCCCTCGCGAAGCGCAATTGCCTCACTTTCCAGGATCATCTACCGTATACGGGGGCACCGCACACACGGTCCGTGCAGCCGTCCCCTGTATGGAGACCCGTCTGTGACCATCGTCGTCCGCACTCTTGCCGAACGCATATTCGACGTCATTCGTGAGCGTATCGTTGAAGGGCAGCTTCCCGTCTCGGAGCCGGTGCGTCAGGATGCGCTTGCAGCCGAACTGGGGGTGAGCAAGATCCCCCTTCGTGAGGCGCTGGCCAAGCTTGAACACGAAGGTCTGCTGACCAGTCAGGCCAATAGAGGATGGTTCGTCCGCCCCATGTCGCAGGACCAGGCGGAGGAGATTTATCTCCTGCGCCTTGCAATAGAACCTGCAGCAGCAGCCTATGCCTGCCTTAAGGCCGATGATGCGGACAGGGCCGCAGCGTGCGAGGCTTTCGAGCGGCTTGACGCCGCCACGAAGGAAAACCTCAAAGACGTAGCGGTGCGCAACCGACAGTATCACGTAAGCCTCGTTCGACCAGGCGGCCGCCTTCTCACCACGCAGCTGGTGGAGCGCCTTGAGGTGCTTGCCGAACGCTATGTCATCGCGCACCTGCAGCCGGCGGGCCGTGGCGACCGCGCGCATCTTGAGCACCGCGATCTGCTGGATGCGTGGCTGGCGGGCGACTCCAGCCGTGTCAAAGACCTTCTCACCGCGCACATCTCCAGCACTCTGGACGATCTGCGGGCCCATTTCACCGCAAGCCAGCCGAGCTGAGCCTTCAACCATCAGGAAACCTATGTTCGGACCGCGAAAATCCATTGAGAAACTATCCCAGCGCGCTTCCGGGCATTCCCTTGCCAAGACATTGAGCTGGCCGCACCTGATAGCTCTTGGCGTCGGCGCCATCGTAGGCACCGGCATTTACACACTGACTGGCGTCGGCGCGGAGCGGGCCGGGCCTGCAGTCATCCTTGCATTCGCCATAGCAGGCGCGGTCTGTGCCTGCGCCGCTCTTGCCTATGCGGAAATGGCCACGCTCATCCCCGCAGCGGGTAGCGCCTACACGTTCAGCTACGCGGCGATGGGCGAAACCATCGCCTGGATCGTGGGATGGAGCCTCATACTCGAGTATTCGCTCGCCTGCTCCACGGTCGCGGTGGGCTGGTCCGGCTACCTTGTCGGGTGGATGCAGGCGGCAGGGCTGGATCTTCCGCAGGCCCTGCTCGTAGGACCGCATGGCGGTGGGATCATCAACCTGCCAGCGGTCATCGTCGCTCTCGGCGTGATGGGTCTTCTGATTGCCGGCACGCGTGAAAGCGCCACTCTCAACATCGTGCTGGTTATCATCAAGCTGGCCGCACTTTCTGTTTTCGTGGCGATGGCCCTGCCCGCCTTTCAGTCCTCCAACCTCGAACCGTTCATGCCTTACGGCTTCGCGAGCACCGAGATCGAAGGTCAAAAGCGTGGCGTGATGGCCGCAGCGGCCATCGTCTTCTTCGCCTTCTACGGCTTCGATGCCGTCGCCACGTCGGCGGAGGAAGCCAAGAACCCCGGTCGCGACCTCACCATCGGCATCATCGGCTCCATGGTCGTCTGCACGCTGATCTACATGGCTGTCGCCATCACTGCGGTCGGCGCGCTCCCCTTCCTCAGCCTTGCCAATTCGCCCGAACCCCTGGCGCTCGTTCTGCGCAGCCTGGATCACCCGGTAGCGGCACACCTCGTCGCACTGGCCGCCGTCATTGCCCTTCCATCCGTTATCCTCGTTATGATGTACGGCCAGAGCCGCGTCTTCTTCGTCATGGCACGCGACGGCCTGTTGCCGCGCGCGCTGGCCAAAGTGAGTCCGCGTACGGGTGCTCCCACGCGCATCACGCTGATGACCGGCATTTCCATCGCCATAGTGGCAGGCATCTTCCGCCTCGATGAAATCGCGGAGCTTGCGAATGCAGGCACTCTGATCGCGTTCATGTCCGTAGGCGCATGCCTCATGATCCTTCGCCGTCGCGCACCGCAGCTCCCCCGCCTGTTCCGCTGCCCCCAGCCCATGTTGGTTGGTACGCTCACCATCGCGGGCTGCGCCTATCTCCTTCTCAGCTTGCCGAGTTCGACGCTGGTCCGCTTTGCAGCCTGGAATGTGATCGGATTGCTGCTGTACTTCATCTACGGCCGGACCCGCAGCGAGGCCGCGCGTGAAGCTGCAACGGCTGGGCAAGCCCCGGCCTGAGCCGAACTCAAGCGCTGCGTCGGTCCGGCAGCACCGCCGGGCCGACGCCCGCCCTCCCTTCCCCATCCGTCGTTGTTGGATCGAGCCCGCGCGTGAAGTTGCGGGAATGGGGCAGTGCGAGTGGGGCAGCTGTCTCCGCTCTGTGACCAAATCACCACGGGAAAGACAGAAGCTTTCCTGATGGTTTAGTATTTCGTATACGGTATTTGACTTGTCGTACAAAATGACGCAGCCTGTGGCTTACCAACAAGGGAGTCACCGTATGAGGGGTCATCAGAGAAAACTTTATTGCGCCGTCGCGCTGACTGCGCTCGTCGCCGGGACGGCTCAGGCGCAACAAGCGCCGGTCGGCTCGGAGGACGGGATCAGCAATGACATCGTGGTCACCGGCACACGCATCAAGCGGGCAGATCTGGAATCGAACAGCCCGCAGACCATCGTCGGGTCGGAGGAGTTCCGGTACCAGGGCGCCACGACCGTGGAGCAGGTCCTGAACCGCCTGCCGCAGTTCACCGCTGACGCGAACGAGAACGTGTCCAACGGTTCGGACGGCACCTCCAAGATCAACCTGCGCAACCTTGGCTCGCAGCGCGTCCTCGTCCTTGTCGACGGTCAGCGCATGATGCCATCACAGGCGGTGAACCTTAGCTTCCTGCCGAGCAGCTTGGTCGAGCGTGTGGACGTCATGTCGGGCGGCGCCTCGGCCGTTTACGGCTCCGACGCCCTTTCGGGTGTCGTCAACTTCATCATGAAGAAGGATCTGGACGGGGTTCGGATCGACGCCCAGACAGGCTTTGCGCAACATGACAACAACAACGGTGCGCTGCGCGCGCTGCAGCGTTCCGCTGGCTATGATCCCGCCCCGGGTTCCGTCATCGACGGCGGCAAGCAGGACATCACCGTCTCAGTCGGTAAGAACTTCTCGGACGGTCGCGGTAACATAACCGTCTACGGCGGCTATCGCAGCTTCAGCCCTGTGCGCCAGTCCAGCCGTGACGTTTCCGCCTGTGCGCTGCAGGATACGACCACCGCGTTGTTCTGCGGTGGCTCCAGCCAGTCGCCCTATGGTGTCTTCGTTCCTTTGTCGGACAAGAGCGCGTACCAGGGCCAGACGCTCGTCAACAACCGCAACGGTGACGGTACGCTGGTTCCTTACGATCCCTCATACGCCTACAACTACGCGCCCGATTCCTACTTCCAGCGTTCGGACGAGCGCATCACGGCCGGCGGTTTCGCGCACTACGAGTTCAGCCAGGCTGCGGAACTCTACGGCAGCTTCATGTACATGAAGGACCAGACGTTCTCGCAGGTCGCACCCTCGGCGATCTGGCTGGGCACCCCATTCGACGTCTCGTGCAACAATCCCTACGCCAGCGCGGCCCAGCTTCAGGCCATCTGCGGCGCGGCAGCCGGCACCAACACGACCGAAGAATCGCTCGTGGCGTACCGCACCACCCTGGCACCCCGCCGGGACAACCTTCGCTACAACGACTACCGCTACACTGCGGGTCTCCGCGGCGATCTCGGCAGCGGCTTCAGCTATGACGTCAACTACATGTACTCGCTGGTCAAGTTCAAGGAGACCTACCTCAACGACGTGAACCAGGTTCGCGCCGGGTATGCCCTGAACGCGATCAACGTGAACGGCGTTCCGACTTGCGTTGCCGCGATCAACGGCACCGATCCCAACTGCATCCCGGCCAATGTGTTCCTCCCCAACGCGATGACGGCGGAACAGGCCGCATACCTGTTCGGGGAGAGCAACACCGCATCGCGCAACTCCCTGCAGGTCATTTCGGCGAACCTCAGTGGTGACCTGGGCAAGCTGGGCGTCACGATGCCCTGGGCCAGCCAGGGTGTCGGCATCGCGCTTGGCCTCGAACGCCGCCGGGAGACGCTCAAGTTCACAGCCGACGAAGTTGCACAGCAGAACGGCACGATGAACGCGGACGGCATCATCTCGGTCACCGAAGCCTACGGTGAAATCGAGATCCCGCTGATCGAAGACCGCCCCTTCTTCCAGTCGCTGACGTTTAACGCAGGCGTTCGCTATTCTTCATACGACAACAAGCAGAACTCGACCGGCTTCAGCTCCGGTTACAACGTCTGGACTTACAAGGGCGAACTGAGCTGGCAGCCGATCGACGATCTGCGCATCAGGGCAAGCTACAACCGCGCTATTCGCGCACCTAACGTGGCAGAACTGTTCGCAACGACGGCAGTTGGTAACGTCGCCGCGCAGGACCCCTGCGCCGGGGCAAACCCTTCGGCGTCGCTGGAAATCTGCAAGCTCACGGGCGTGACAGATGCACAGTACGGCCGCATTGCCGAATGCCCGGCGGCAACGTGCTCCGCGCTCAGCGGCGGCAACCTTGCACTCAAGCCGGAAACCGCGGACACCTACACCGCAGGTGTCGTCATCACGCCGAAGGCGCTGCGCAACTTCTCGCTGTCGATCGACTACTTCAACATCAAGGTGAAGGACTACATCGGCTCGATCGCACCCTCCCTGATCCTTGGCCAGTGCGCAGAAACCGGCGATCCGTACTTCTGCGGGCTCTTCCGGCGCGATCCCCGATCGGGTGCTTTGTTCGGGCAGAACGCCGGATATGTGATTTCCACGACGCTCAACACCGGCTATCTGCAGACCTCGGGCTTCGACATCAACGCGGACTACACGTTCGATATCGGGAAGGCCGGTCGCATCAATGTCGGCGTTGTCGGCACCTACCTGCTCGAGCAGGTTTCGGAGCCGGTCCCCGGGATGGGCACCTACGACTGCAAGGGCCTGTTCGGCTACACCTGCGGCCAGCCGACGCCGGAATGGCGCCATGTCGCGCGTTTCACCTGGATGGCGCCGAGCGACACGAACGTCTCTGTCTCCTGGCGTCACATCGGCGGCACGACGCTGTCGAGCCTCACCGACAATCCGCTGCTCAGCGCGCCTGAAACCGTGGTGAACAGCAAGATCGATGCCTACAACTATATCGATCTGGCGCTTACGCAGACGATCGACAACGGACTGACGCTGCGGGCCGGTGTGAACAACCTGTTCGACAAGGATCCCCCGGCCCTGTCCGCCGGCCTCCTGCAGACCTTCGGCAACGGAAACACGTATCCAGGCGTCTACGATGCGCTTGGTCGCACGATCTTCATCGGTGCCACCGTCAACTTCTAATCCGCCAGCAAGCGGCGGCTTTCCTTACTCATCCACCCGGGAAAGTCGTCGCTGACGGAGTGGCCCGTCCGGTCTCACCGGACGGGCTCTTTTTGTCGCGGAAGGTGGCCGCGGATGTTGCGGCGCGGACGAAATCCCCCCCGGCAGCCCGACAGCCTCCGGGGACGCACTGCGAAACAGGGGACGGCTCCGCCTTTAGCGGCGGAAGCGCGGGAACTTCAGTCGCCGGGCCTGCCAATCGTGAAGGACCACGTGACCGACTTCAGGGGAATGCGAAACGGCATATGAGGCCGTCCATCCAGGTTCCAGCCGGTGTCACCTCCCACCCCCGCCTGTGCCGCGTCGATCAACAGCGTGCCGTTGCCCTGTGAGCGAATGGCGGAACTGCGCCTCGTGCCGAACGGCTTCATGGCGAGGTCGGCGTAAGGAAACGCCAGCGCGTTCACCGACAGAGGCTGCTCGCCGGTCACCCGCAGGCCGCTGCCACCACCGCTCAGTTCCAGCCACCGCACGTCGCTCTTGTTGCCGCTTTCCTGCGGGCGCGCATAGTCATGGTACTGATCTGCCAGACTGCCGCTCCAGCGACCGACCATGCCCCCGGTCTTGCGATCTGAGTACGTCTCGTGCGGGCCCCGGCCGAACCACCGTACCTGGTCCAGCGCCGGAGAGGTCTGGAACGCAAGGCCGAGGCGTAGGGGGTCCGGCAGCGTGTCGCGAAGGGGGTCAAAACGGACGACGGCACGCGCGGTCCCGTCGGGTTGCATGGTCCAGCGGGTCTCCACCTTAACCGATCCGACGCCCATGTCATGGCGCACGACGATGCTGTTGCCCTCCCTTGTCACCGCTTCGACGCGGCGGTGTTCCGAGAAGTGCTGCCACATCGCGTGAGTCTTCGGGACACCCGCTCCGATGTCGTTATCCGTCGGCGCACGCCAGAAGTTCGGCGCACCACCCGTGAGCAGCGTGCGACCGTCGCGATCGTAGCGGATAACAAGCCCGGTGTGTCTGTCGATCTCGATCACCGTGCCGGCAGCGGAAAGCGCCAGCCCTTTTTCGGTCTCCTGCGGCAGGACGGAACCGCGGTGCTCCAGCAGCGACCTGTGCTCACCAAGCGCAAACTGCTCCCACCCGACGACGTGGCCGGCGGGCTGGGTCGGCACTGTACCCTTTTTCGCACGCGCTCGCAGCGTCAGCAGTCGCTCGGCCGTCTCGTCTACGGCGACAGGAAGCTGCAGTTCCAGCGCCCCACTTTCGCCGGGGTCGACGTGCGGCGCCCGCAATACGCCCCTGGCGGTCTCGATCCCGTCTTCTGTCACGCTCCAGTCGAAGGTGAATCCCGACAGGTCGATATGGTCATGCCGATTGACAACGAGGTAGCGGTCGCCGTCCTTCGTGAAGGTCACCGGTGCCTGTACATGCGCCAGTTCATAGTACTCTGGGTCCGGCGTACGGTCTGCCTGTATAACGCCGTCGCCAACCGGGCTATCGTCCGTGTGGATGCCTGGTGTCTTTGGATCGGGATCGAAGTCCACCCCCTGAGCCCAGTAGGACCGTCCGTCCTTGTCCTTCAACAGCATGGTCTGGTCCACCCAGTCCCACACGAAGCCACCCTGTAGCTTGGGATGGCTGCGCATCGCCTCCCAGTATCCTGCGATGTCGCCAAGGCTGTTGCCCATTGCGTGGGCGTATTCGCAAAGGATCAGCGGCTGCGTGAAAGCGGGATCCCTGGCATAGTCGATCATCTTGGGCACGTCGTCGTACATGGGAGCGAAGATGTCGACGTAGCTGTTCACCGGGTGGCGCCAGTTGCTCATGCTCCACCCGAGAAAACTGACGAGGCGGGTGGGATCGTTGGTCTTCACCCACTTCGCTGCGGCTTCGAAGCTTTCTCCGATCCCCGTCTCGTTGCCGAGCGACCAGAAGATGATCGATGGATGGTTGCGATCGCGCTGCACCATGCGCGCAACCCGGTCCAGGTGTGCGATGCGCCACCTGGGATCGTTGCCGAGCAGGAGCGATGGATCGTTGCCATGCTCCTGCGAGAGACTGAGGTAGCCGTGGCTTTCGATGTTGGCTTCGTCCATCACGTAGAGGCCGTATTCGTCGGCAAGCTCATACCAGCGCGGATCGTTCGGGTAATGGCTGGTGCGAACGGCGTTGACGTTCGCCGCCTTCATCAGTTCGATGTCCCGGCGCATGACCTCCTCCGGCACGATGCGGAAGGTGTGCGGGTCATGTTCATGCCGGTTCACCCCCCGGATCATGATCCGCTTGCCGTTAACCCGGACCTCTCCGCCGGCCACCTCGACGGTACGGAAGCCGATGCGCCGGCTCGTCGCCTCGACCAGCCTGCCGTGCTCGTCCAGCAGTTCGACAAGGAGCGTGTAGAGGTTGGGCGCTTCGGCGGTCCAGGTGCGGACGTTCGGCAGACGGGCCGACGTCACCAGCGCGCCTTGCCCCGATGCCTCGCGGACGAGGATGCGCCGTTTGCCGTCCAGAAGCGTGGTGCGTACGCCCATGGCTGCTGAACGGCCACCAAGGTCGACCGTCACCTTCAGGGCGCCGGTGCGGTAATCTGCCTCCAGCCCGGCATTGATCACCAGATCGCGAATGTGAGTCGGCGGCGCGGCATAGAGCGTGACGCTGCGTTCGATGCCGTTGACGCGCCAGAAATCCTGGTCCTCAAGATAGCTGCCGTCCGCGAAGCGATAGAGTTCGACCGCCACCGTGTTGCGGCCCGGTCGCACATGAGCGCTCACGTCGAATTCGCTGGGGAGCTTTGAATCCTCCGAATAGCCGACGCGCTGTCCATTGACCCAGACGTAGTAAGCAGCGCCGGCCGCTCCGATGGTGAGAAGCATCCGCCGGCCCGCGAAGTTCGCAGGCACGGTGAAGTCGCGCCGGTAGGAGCCGACCTCATTCAGGCCATGATCGATCTTCGGCTGGTTGCGCGGGAATGGATAACCGCTGCCGATGAAAACAGGCTTGCCATGGCCTTCCGCCTGCAGGATGCCGGGAACCTTCATGGTGCCCCAGCCGGAGACGTCGTAGTCCGGCCTGAAGAATCCGGCGGGGCGGGTTTCCGGGGTAGCCGACAGCTTGAACTTCCATTCTCCGTCCAGCGAAAGCAGATAGCGGGACTTTCTGGCGTCGCGCGAGAGAGCGGCGGAAGTGGTGTGGAAGCCGGTGAAGGTCGTGTGCATGGGCTCCGCGCCCAGCCGGACGACTTCGGGCTGCTCCCATTCGGACGTGCCTCCCTCGTTGGCAAGTGCTAGCGGCATGGCGACCGACTGCAGAAGACTCACGCCAAGCGCCGCCACGCTTGATCGAACGATAGGGCGCATGTCGGTCTCCTTGGTCAGGCATCGCGGTGCCCTGTGAAATCTTGCTCGACCGCCGCAAAGCCGTCGTAGAACGCGATGTCGGCGCGTCATCCGTCACGCCGACAGCCGCCTTGCTCAGTCAGGCTGAAGGGACTCTATGAAGAACTCTGCCTGACGCCGGGTGATGTAGTCGATCGGGCCGCTCGACCGGCCGACGCTGTGTTCGCCACCCGGAACAATCAGGAGATCGAAGTCCTTGTCCGCCTTTATCAAGGCATCCACCACCTGCAGGCTGGAAGCGGGATCCACATTGCTGTCCTGTTCTCCCACTATGAGGAACAGCTTGCCCTTCAGCCGCGCCGCATGGTCCACGCCGGAAGCGGCCGCGTAGCTCGCGTCCACCGGCCAGCCGAGCCACTGTTCGTTCCAGCTGATCTTGTCCATGCGGTTGTCGTAGCAACCGTTGTAGGCGACCCCGGCCTTGTAGAAGTCCCCGTGGAACAGCAAGGCGTTGAGAGTGCTCTGGCCGCCGGCAGACGCACCGTAGATGCCGACGCGGCTGACATCGTACGACGGATCGCGAGCCGCCATCGCCTTGTGCCACAGTATCCGGTCGGGAAAGCCTGAATCCTGCAGGTTCTTCCACGCTACGTCCTGGAATGCCTTGGACCGGTTGGCCGTGCCCATGCCGTCTATCTGAACGACGATGAACCCGAGATCGGCCAGCGCCTGCATCCCGATCACCTTGTCGCCGCCCGAATGGTAGCCGAACGGCCAGAACTGCTTGGGCACGAAGCTGTCGTGAGGCCCGGCGTAGATGTTCTCGATCACCGGGTAAGACTTGGCGGGATCATAGTCCCTCGGACGGACGATCATGCCCCAGATATCCGTTTTCCCGTCCCGCCCCTTGGCGGAGAACACTTCAGGAGGGCGGAAGCCCGCTGCTGTCAGCCGGGATATGTCGCCTTCCGTGATGGTCGCCACCGCGGCGCCGTCCGAAGACTGCCGCAGCACGCTGACATTCGGAACATCGACGCGGGAATAGGTGTCCACCAGGAACCGTCCGTCGGGCGACAGGGTTGCCGTGTGATCGGCCGCCTCAGGGGTCAACGGCGTGAGATTCCGCCCGTCGAAGTCGACCCGGTAGTAGTGGCGGAAATAAGGATCCTCGCCTTTGTCCATGCCGCTAGCGGCGAACCAGATCTGCCGCTTCGCCTCGTCCACCCGCAGCACTTCGCGAACGACCCAGTCACCGCGTGTGATCCGGTTCTTCACGTGACCGATACGCCCATCGATGAGGTACAGGTGATTCCAACCATCCCGCTCGGATGCCCAGATGATTTCGTCACCGGATCGGCCAAGCTCGTGCGCGAAGCGCCGATCCGCGTAGACGAACGTGTCGGCTGCTTCGGTGACCGCTGCGTGAGCCTTGCCGCTCGCCGCATCGACAGCGATAATCTTCACCTCCTGGTGCCCGCGGCGCACATAGTCGAAAGCGACGGTTCGACCATCTAGCCGCCATCGCGGCGCGGAGAGTTCGTAAGCGTTCGGAAACAGTGCGGGATCGATCATCGTCTGCCGCCCGGTTTGCACGTCGAAGAGCACGGGCTGCTCCACATCCACGGCGTCACCGGGCTTGGGATAGAGCTGCGATCGAACGACCGGTTGTATCTGGCCCTCAGGAGCCGCTTCTACCCGCACGACGCGGCGCTGGTAGCCGGGCCGCACCCTATAGATCATCAGGTAACGGCTGTCCGGAGACCATGCGATCGTTTCCGGATCATAGAAGTCTCCCGCCGATCCGTCCGTGCTGAGTTGCACCACCGCACCGGTTTCATTTCGGCGAATGACGAGGTTATCGCCCTGGACGAACGCTTCCTCACGCCCGTCCGGTGCAACACGCGGGTGATTGTCGGCGAGAACGGACAGATCGCGCACAACGCCGAAACCCCTGGGCCGTCCAGCTTCGCGCTGGCGCGCGCAGGAGTAGGCCACGATGGAGCAACGCCAACCCTGCTCATCCAGATAGAACGCAATAACCTGCCGGTCGCCTTCGTAGCGGAATTCCGCAAAGGGGAGCCGCAGAGCTTCCACGGGTCTGCCGAGGACGCGGGTAAGTTCGCTCGCGAGCCGCCGGTGATCGAACGCGGGCGTCTTGGCCAGAGTGTCCGCATTCACGGTCTCAAACGCAAAGCCGCCTTCAACGGTCTTGCGATACGTGAAGGCTCGGGAATCCGGCGTCCACTGCGCCGGCCAGGCGATTTCGCGCGTGAGGTACTGCCACTCCTCGCGCAGCTTCACAGACCTTTCGATCTCCTCACGCGTGGGAGCAGCGGCGGCGGGAGAGAGAACTGCAGACAGCACCGCGGCAAGAACGCCAAACGAGCTTGAACGGCGGAGCGAACGCGGCATACAGACCTCTCACGGGAAAAACGCATGGAGTGCCAGGCCCCCTACGCGGCGGGCCTGGCGCATCAGATCACTTGACCTGGAACCCGGACCAGAACGGGTCTTCACGATCGATCCAGACCGTGTTGAAGCCGGTCGCGATCGCCGAACCTTCGATCGACGGAATGATCGCCGGCTGGTCGCCCAGCGTGACGGCCTTTTCCACGCGGCCGATGAACCGGCTGCAGATGTAGCTCTCGTGTACGAACGTGTCGCCGACCGAGAGCCGCCCCGTCGCCACGAGATGCGCAAGCCGTGCCGAGGTGCCCGTGCCGCAGGGACTGCGGTCGATCGCCTTGTCTCCGTAGAAGACGGCGTTGCGCCCATCGGCCCCTTCATGCTTCGGCTTGTCCGCCCACAGGACGTGGCTTACGCCGCGAATGGTCGGATCAACGGGATGGATGGGCTCGAACTTCGCCCGTACCGCTTCGCGCACACGGCCGCTGAGATCGATTATTCGCGCGGCGCCAAGATCGTCGAGACCGGTGTAGCCGCCCTGCGGCTCCACTATGGCGTAGTAGTTGCCACCGTAGGACACGTCGACGGAGAGCGTGCCGATACCCTCCACGTCGATCGCGATGCCTTGTGCGGCTACATAAGCCGGGACGTTGGTGATGCGCACCGAAGTCACCTTCGGGCCTTCCACCTCATACGCGATCTCGATCGTCCCCGCCGGAACCTCAACCCGCAACCGGCCCGGCGATGCAGGCTGGATCAGGCCATGTTCGAGGCCGAACGTCACGATACCGATCGTACCGTGGCCGCACATGGGAAGGCAACCACTGGTCTCGATGAACAGGATGCCCACGTCGTTCGCCGGGTCGACCGGCGGATAGAGGAAGCCGCCCGACATCATGTCGTGCCCGCGCGGCTCGAAGCAGAGACCCGTGCGGATCCAGTCGAAGCGTTCGAGAAAGTCCTGTCGCCGCTCGGACATCGAGGTGCCCTTCAACAGCGGCGCCCCGCCCGCCACCAGGCGGACGGGGTTACCGGCTGTATGGCCGTCGATGCAGAAGAATGTGTGCCGCATCGACGTTCCTTCAGCGGGTGGGGGTCAGGTCAGGCCGCGTGGCAGCGGCCTTCTCGACCATCGCGATCACTTCTGCGCGGCGCTCTCCCTCAAGCACGTAACGCGGGGGCAGCACGCGCTCCGAACCGCGACCCATGATCTCTTCGGCCAGCTTGATCGACTGGACGAGGTCATGCTCCGCGTCAAGGTGAAGGAGCGGCATGAACCAGCGATAGATCTCCAGCGCCTTGGCATGATCGCCCCGCTCGAACGCGGCGACGAGCTCGACCGACTCCTTGGGGAAGGCGTTGGTGAGGCCCGAGACCCAACCCTGAGCACCGAGGTAGAGACCCTCGAGAGCGACATCGTCGAGCCCGGCGAAGAGCACGTAGCGCTCGCCGAATTCGTTGCGGAAATCCGTGAAACGGCGAGTGTCCGGCGCGGACTCCTTGACGGCGACGATGTTGGGGACGTCCACCAGCGCGCTCAGCACGCCCTTGTCAATCACGGTGCGGTATGCCGGTGGGTTGTTGTAGAGCATGATCGGCAGTCCGACCTGCTCCGCCACGCCCTTGAAGTGCGCCACCAGCTCATGCGGCTTGGTCACGTAGACCATGGGCGGCAAGAGCATGAGACCGTCGGCACCCGCTCTTTCCGCTGCCTGGGCATAGCGTACGGCACGGCGCGTGTCGTATTCGGAACAGCCGGTGATGACAGGCACACGGCCATCGACGACTTCTACGATCGCGGAAAGTACCTGAACCTTCTCCTCATACTCGAGCGAGTTGTTTTCCCCGACGGTGCCCAGCGCGATGACGCCTGTCACCCCATCACGGATGAGGTCGTCGACCACCCGCTGTGTGTCTGCCAGGTCGATCGAAAGATCCTCCCTGAGCTGCGTGGTGACTGCGGGAAAAACGCCTTTCCATCCGATTGCCATCGATATTCGTCCTACGTTACAAACTAGATATCGTATACGATATTCATGAGGCATTCGCAAACGCAAAAAAGCGCCCGTCACAAAGTTCGCTGAGAGGGTCCATGCCGCCGCGAGCGAGAGAAAAGGGGCGGATGCGCAGCACCGCCCCTCCCGTAGAAGTCCTCTGCTGAACGTGAAGTCTATTCGTCTGGGTAGGGCCCCTTGCCGCCGTCCGCGATAAAGCGATCGACGCGTTGCTCAACCACTGTCAACGGCACTCCGCCAAGCTCCAGCATCGCATCATGGAAGGCGCGAATATCGAACTTCGCGCCGAGCGCCTTTTCGGCCTTTGCGCGCCCGTTCACGAAGGCGAGTTGGCCCATGTAATAGGACAGCGCCTGTCCCGGCCATGAGATGTAACGATCCACTTCGGTCTCGATCTCGTGATCGGAAAGGGCCGTATTCTCGCGGAGGTACGTCTGCGCCTGTTCCCGGCTCCACCCGAAGGCGTGGATACCGGTGTCCACCACAAGGCGGGATGCTCGCCATGCCTGGTAGCTCAGCATGCCGAAGAGGTCGTACGGCGTCTCGTACATCCCCATGTCCTCGCCAAGTGCTTCCGAATAAAGCGCCCATCCTTCACCGTAGGCGGAGAGATACGTCATCCGTCGGAAGGCCGGTAAATCCTTGTTCTCCGCCGCCAGCGGCATCTGCATCGCGTGGCCGGGCGCGCTCTCGTGCAGCGTCAGGGCAACCTGCGAATAGAACGGCCGGCTCGGCAGGTTGTAGGTGTTGACGAGGTAGATGCCCGGGCCACCCCGCCCACCCGTGTAGAACGGGGCAATTTCGTCCGGGACCGGCTTGATCGCGAAGCGGCTGCGCGGGAGCCTGCCGAAATACTGGTCGGCCTTTCCGTCGAAGGTCTTGGCGATCCATGCGGCACGGTAGAGCAGTTCGTTCGCCGTCTTGGGATAGAACTGAGGATCGGTCCGCAGAAAATGCAGGAATGCCTTGAGGTCGCCCTGGAAGCCGACCTGCGCCATCACCGCCGCCATGCGGCCGCGAATGCGGGCCATCTCGGACACACCGATCTTGTGGATCTCCTCGGCGCTCTTGTCGAGCGTGACGAACTCCTGGATCTTCGCACGGTAGTAGGCCTTGCCATCGGGCAGATCATAGGCGGCAAGGGTTTTGCGCGCGCCCTTCTCGTACTCGCCACGCATGAACGACAGCAGCTTGGCGTGAGCCGGAACCACACCTTGCGTGATCAGCGTGCGCGCTTCCGCGCGCAGCCGCTCCTGCTCGGCCGCAGGGATCGTGGCCGGCATTTCCTTGAGCGGCTCGTAGAAGGGGGACTCTTCTGCGGTCCTGGCGTTCGCGACACGTTCGATACCCTTGTCGCGGCCGGCCAGCGTGACATGGGGCGCCGTGAAGCCACGCTTCAGGCCGGCGCGCATGTTCTCGATCTGCTGATCGTAGTAGCGCGGTATGCCGCGCAGCATCTCGATATAAGCCTCGGCCGCCTCCGCATCCTTCAGCGGGTTCCTGGCCCACTCGGTCAGGTCACCCCAGAAGCTGGTATCGGCGTTGAACGGTTTCTCGTAGTCGCGGTAGCGCTGAGACGCGAGAAGCGCGTCGATCTGCCCCTTGTAGACCGCAAAGTTGACGCGGTTCGCCGGAGAGAGATCCTCCTGCCGTATTGTGGCCAGTTGCCGTTCCACCTTCTCCCAGCAGGCGAGGCGCTCCGCCTGCGCCTCCCGGCCGATGTCAGGCAGAGAAACCTTGGCGTCCCTGGGCGTATCCTCGCACGGACCAACCTGGTTCTGACGCCACGTGAACTCCGCCGAGGAAATCGCCTCGAACATCGCGTCGGCAGACTGCACTTTCGCCGCAGGGGCCGAAGTGACAGGTGCGGAAACCGCTACCATCGGCGCAGCCATTGCGGCACCGGCAAGGAGGACGGCACCTCCAAGGGACTTCTTCACACTCTTCCCCCTTTCAAGAACCTCAAGAATTTCAGTGTGGAGCTTGCGCGGGATGCGAAGCCCCGCCACTTCGGAATGTGCCCGCGCGGCCAGACGGCGCGCGCCGGGCAGACGGGCGCCCTGCTCCTCGATGGCGCCGAACATGGCTTCGGCCCGGCGCAGATGCTCTTCCACCGCAGCGCCGAGGAAACCGGCGGGATCGATTGCGACAATCAACTCTCCGCCAAGCGGCGACCCTCCGCGTCCTTCATCGGCGGCAAGTGATTCCGCGCTGGTCATGTCGCCTATCAACGGCCCGGCAAGAAGTTCAACCATCGCGGCAAGCGCCGATCCCTTGTGCGCACCGAAGGTTCGCATGGCTCCTGCCAGCACCGCCTCCGCGTTCGTTGAGGGCCTGCCATCGGCATCGTAGCCCCACTCGGAAGGGATCGGTTTGCCAGCCCTGCGGTGAAGCTCGATCTCTCCGCGCGCAACCGCGCTGGTGGCGAAATCGAATACGAACGGGGGCCTGCCGGGGCGGGGCCAGCCGAACGCGATCGGATTGGTCCCGAACACGGGCCTAGTGCCGCCTTCGGGGGCAACCCAGGCGTGGCTGGGCGTGAAGGCGAGCGCCACAAGCCCCTGCTCGGCCAGCGCTTCCACTTCGGGCCACAGAG
This sequence comes from Novosphingobium panipatense, assembly GCF_900182875.1. NCBI lineage: Bacteria > Pseudomonadati > Pseudomonadota > Alphaproteobacteria > Sphingomonadales > Sphingomonadaceae > Novosphingobium > Novosphingobium panipatense. The sequence continues at coordinate 28,639 of NZ_FXUI01000014.1, read as the reverse complement.
CGGCGAAATGGACCGCATTGTTTATCGCCAGCGCCGCGATGCCAAAGCGCTTTGCCTTTTCGATCAGCAGGGGTGCGCCACGCTCGAAGGGCAACTGAGCAAAGCCACCACCGCCGTCCACCCGCACGAGAGCGGGTGCAGGCTCACTGACCTGCGGCACGGCATCGGGCGCAACGACGCCTCTCTCCACCGAACTGGCCGCGACCAACAAACGGTAGAGGCCGTGCGAGGTGCAGCCGTCCCGTTCACCGCGTACCATGGTGTCCGCCACGGCTGCCGCATGATCCGGGGCCAGTCCCCACGCACCCAGCACCTCACGCGCCAGTTCATCCGCTTCGGCGATGCTGAGCGCGACGTCTTCCACAGAACTCATCGCGGGTTACTTCCTGGCTTTAAGGATGCGCATGCCGAACACCGGGCCCGCCGTGGTCCGGTCATGGGGAACGACGCGGATGCGGACCTTCGACTTGCCCTTTGTGAGACTTTCCGGAATGGCGTAATCGACATCGAAGAACGTGCCGGGCGCTTCATGCGCGAGACGCTGCGTTGCGATCTTCTGACCATCGAGGAGGATATCGAAAGCGCGGGGACGTTCGTCGCCCCAGTAGGTCGCCTGAAGGGTAAGAGGCCCCGGCTGCACCTTCATGCTGAAATCAAAGAAGCCGCCGGACCGCGCATCGCGCCCGTTACGGCCGCGATAGGACACGGGGTAGGATATCTCCGAAGTGAGATCGTGATCACGCTCAGGCTGCATTTCCCCCAGATGCATGATGTCGATCGAGCGTTCGGCCAGATCCTTCTGCCGCGCCTGTTCGGCAAGGAAGGCGGCCTCTTCCTTCTTCCAGCCGGCCTCGCTGAAGCGCTTGAAGTAGACCGCGCTGCGACGATCGTACTGGCTATAGAAGGGAACGAAGGTCATGTCACCGGGACGGATGACGCCCTTCGCGAGGAAACGCGGACGGTCGGAAACCTGCGGCACGAAGCTGGCGAGGAGGTTTTCGCCGACCATCGCCGGTTCCACGCCGACCCAGTCCTTCTCCGCGGGACCGAGGTCCGCCGCCATCACAAGCGGGCCGCGTACGACGGCGACGACATCGGTGGAGCCCTGCGCCGGCTCCAGACGCAGATCGAGCGGCAGGTTCAGGGCTACGACGTCTCCCTTCTTCCAGCGGCGCTCGATCATTGCATAGCCGTTGGCGGTGGTCACGGGCACAGCCGAGCCGTTCACCGTCACCTGCTCCCGGCCCCGAGCCCAGGCCGGGATGCGCAGCGCCATGGCAAACGCACTCTGCCGTGCCTGGTCGATCGCGATCCGGATGTCTGACTTGAACGGGTACTGGGTATCAAGTGACAGGTTCACCCCCTTCTCTTCCCAACGCGCGCTGGAAGGAATGTAGAGGTTCACGAACAGGGTATCGTCGCCTTCCCAGAAGATGGACTCGCCATGCTTCGCGTGGCTTTCCATGCCTGACCCGACGCAGCACCAGAATTCTTCCCCGCCCGGCTCGGAGTATCCGCGCGCAGTGCCGCTCATCATCGGGGTCATGTACGTGAAACCGCCCGTTGCGGGGTTCTGCGCCGACATGACGTGGTTCAGATGTGCGCGCTCGTAGTAATCGAAAAGCGTCGCGTCAGGCTGCCAGGAAAACAGTGTCCGCGTCAGCTTGAGCATGTTGTAGGTGTTGCAGTGCTCGCACGTGGATTCCGTCAGATGGCGTGCGATCTGGTCCGGCTCGAAGAAATACTCACGGTCTGCGTTGCCGCCGATCACGTAGCTGTGGTGGTTGGTGACCCGGTCGAAGAAGAAGCGGGCGGCGCGTCCCGGCGCCTCCTTGCCGGTCAGTTCATGGATCCTGGCCAGGCCGATGACTTTGGGTATCTGCGTGTTGGCGTGGAAGTTCGCCAGCTTGTCGTCTTGGGCGACGAGCGGATCGAGCACCTTGCGGTCGTAGAGGCGCTCGGCCACCGCGATCCATCGGGGCTCGCCCGTCCGGCCATAAAGCTCCGCGAAGCTCTCGTTCAGGCCGCCGTATTCGCACGCGAGCATCTCCTGCATCTGCGCGTCCGACAGGGAAGAGAAGACCTTCTCGAAGTATCCGCCAAGGCCGACCACCACCTTCAGCGCGGTGGGGTTGCCCCAGGCCTTGTGAATGTCGAGCAGGCCGGCGAACCACTTGTGCACGGTGTAGAGCGGTGCCCATGAGCCGTTGAGGTCGAACCCGCCGGACTTGATCTGCCCTTGCATGATTTCATCAAAGATCTCACGACCGTTGACGATCTTGCCCTCCTTGTTCTTGCGACCAAGGCCTCCGACGTAGCCGTCGCTTCGCTGCGCCTGACATTCCGCCAGTTCGGCGACAATATAGTCCGCGCGCGCACGGCATTCTTGGCTTCCGGTCTGCTGCCAGGCAAGGACAAGCGAAGTCATGTAATGACCGAGGATGTGCCCGGAGATGGTGTCGGATTCCCAGCCGCCGTATATGGGCGCCTTTGGCTGCAGTCCCGCGTAGAGCCGGAAGTTGTGGAGCAGGCGGTCGGGGCTGAGCGACAGCAGATAATCCAGGTTCACCTGAACGGCCGTCGCATAATCCGATGGCTTCAAGCGCACGTCGGTCAGGGGCAGCGGACGCGCCTTGATCGGGAACATGGGGGCAATCACCGCAGCGAAACCCTTGAATGGGAGCGAACAGAGAGCAAGGGCAGCCACTCCTGCCATCCAATCGCGCCGATTTGCCTTCATCGCCCACACTCCATCGAATATCGTATACCATACAGTAAGGTGCCGGCCGGTCGTGTCAATCCCGATGATCGTGGCTTCATATATCGTATAATATTCTTGACGGGGCAGAGCAGCCTTAGCATGGTGATCATCCCCCGGAAGCAGAAGCGGATGTTGATAGTGCGAGCCTCGGTTACTCCTGCCCTGAAGCTGAAGACGCTCCTCCGCCTTGGAACCATGGCGCTCTGTGTCCTGACCCTGCCTTTCGACAGGGCAACGTCTGCCGAGATGCAGTCGCCGGCAACACCGACAGCTCAAGCGGTGGCACCCCCTGCCGCTACTCCCTTTGCCACCCCATCCTTTGACCTCGCGCTGAGAGCGGACACGCAGACGCTTGCGCGCCTCTCACCCAAAGACGAGCCGTCGTTCGACTTCGTGCCGTCCAACCGCGCAGCCGAGCGCGTCGGTGACGGGTACGTGCACCTGGGCGATATTCATCTGCGCCTGCGAACCGAAGGAGGCGCCTGGCAGGATTACTCTTCAGCCCATGCACGAAAGCAGATAGCGGCACTGCCGCGGGACAGAAACGTAGTTGCAGCGGCTGACATCACCGCTTCGATGGGCGCTGGCATTCCGTTGCGCGTCGAACGCCGCTGGATCAACGATAACGGCGTCCTGGCCATGCGCTTCACGCTCACCAACCCGACTTCCGCTGCGGTGAGTGTAGGCGGGCTGGGCCTGCCAATGGTGTTCGACAACATCATCAAGGACCGCGATCTCGACAGTGCTCATGCCCAGGCGAGCTTCGTCGATCCCTACATCGGCCGCGATGCCGGCTACCTCCAGGTTACGCGACTGAACGGCCAGGGACCTGCCCTGCTCGTGCTGCCCGAGAAGGGTACGCCGCTGGAAGCCTACCGGCCCATCCTCGAAGCCAAGGCCGCCCCTGCCGGAGACATCTTTACCGATCGAAGCCCCCGGCTCCAGACCGCCGAGGGGTTCTACGACTGGACCATCGCCAGCAGTGGCTTTGCCGAAAAGGAATGGGCCAAGGCTGGCGAGCAGTGGAACGAACCCACCGGCTTCACCCTGGCTCCCGGAGAAAGCCGGACCTTCGGCCTACGGTTCGTCACCTCGCCGAGTATCCGCGCCATCGAAGATACTCTTGTCGCCAACAAGCGGCCGGTAGCGGTTGGCATTCCCGGATACGTCCTGCCGACCGACCAGACAGCCAGCCTCTTCCTCAGATCACCGTCCCCGGTTGCAAGCATCACGGCCTTCCCGCAGGGCTCGCTCAGGGCCACGGCTGAGGAGGGCGGCAAGGGCTGGTCGCGCTACAAGATACAGGCCACCGGCTGGGGCCGCGCCCGTCTGACCGTGACCTATGCCGATGGTCAGAAGCAGACCGTCAGCTACTACATCACCAAGCCGCTCGATCAGGTCGTGGCGGACATCGGCCGGTTCACCACCACCCGGCAGTGGTTCGAAGTTTCTGACGATCCCTTCGGGCGCTCACCCGGCATCCTGTCGTATGACCGGGAACAGGGCAGCGTCGTGACGCAGGATCCGCGGGTCTGGGTTGCCGGCATGAGCGACGAAGGCGGCGCCGGGGCATGGCTTGCCGCCATCATCAAGCAGTTGGACACCCCCGACGCGCACGAGGTGGCGAAGCTCGAGCGCATGGTCAATGAGACGATCCTGGGCCACCTGCAGATCGCGGACGGCCCGCACCGGGGCGGCGTGAAGAAGAGCCTGTTCTATTACGCGCCGGAAAAGCATGCCGGTATCTATGATCCCAGGATGGAATGGGGCGGCTGGTCATCCTGGAGCGAAAAGGACGCCGCTGATCTCGGTCGCTCATATAACTACCCTCATGTCGCCATTGCGCACTGGGTGCTTTATCGGCTGGCGCGCCACGAACGCGGTCTCGTGAGACAGCATGACTGGAAATACTACCTGGATTGGGCGTACCGCACCACGGTCGCGATGATGCGGGAAGCACCGCACTACGCGCAGTTCGGGCAGATGGAAGGAGACGTCTTCCTCGACATCCTGGCCGACCTCAAGCGCGAGGGAATGACGGCGCAGGCGATAAAGGTCGAAGGCTTGATGAAGGCGCGCGCCGATCACTGGCGCACACTGAAGTTCCCGTTCGGCAGCGAGATGGCCTGGGATTCCACCGGTCAACCGGAAGTCTACGCATGGATGCGCCGGTTCGGGCACGAGCATCAGGCGGACGTAACGCGCGAGGTCATCCTGGGGTACGACCCCACGATCCCGAGCTGGGGGTACAACGGCAACGCGCGCCGCTACTGGGACTTCCTCTACGGCGGAAAGTACTCCCGCATCGAACGCCAGATCCATCACTATGGATCGACGCTGAATGCCGTTCCCCTCTTCGACGCCTTCCGAAAGAATCCCTCCGATCTTTACCTGCTGCGGGTCGCTTACGGGGGCTTTATGGGGGGCATCACCAATATCGACCAGGAAGGCTTCGGTTCAGCCGGATTCCATTCCTGGCCGGACATGATGAAGTGGGATCCCCTGACGGGCGATTACGGTATGGGCTTCTACGGCCATGTCATCGCCTCGGCCAGCTACCTCGTGAACGATCCGAAGTTCGGCTGGCTGGGCTTCGGCGGCGACCTGAAGGTGGATGGCTCCCGCATCCACATCCAGCCGAAGGACAGCGCGCGCAGGCGGGTGTTCATCGCGCCTGCCGGTCTCTGGATCACGCTGAGGACGGGCCGGATCGCCGATGTTGCGTTCGACACGAAATCCGGCCGGGTAACCCTTGCCCTCGATGCCGCCACGGCGAAATCGCCCGAAGCCGTCTTCACCCTTGAAAGCACGACCGCTGGAGCCAGGGCATACACCGTGGAAGGGGCGAATGCGCCGGCGGCCGATCACACGATCCCGCTATCGGCTTCCCTCACGCAGGTGGTGCTGGTACCAGCGCCATAGCCGCCTGGAGCCCCCTGCTCCATCAGGCCTTGACCGGCGCCGGACTTCGCGGGTCTGAAGGGCCGAACACCTTTCCAGTGATCGAAGCGACGAGCAACGTCAGCGACAGGCCGGCGGCCGCAAGGATGGCTCCGGACGCGCCGTAGGACCGGGCAACCGGCTCCGCTAGAAACACGGCTATCGGCGAGCCCATGTAGTTTGCGCTTTTCACCAGTCCGGCGGCTCGCCCCTGGCGGCCGGGCTCAACCCGCGCGGCCGTTCCCAGCATGAGGGTGGGCAGGAACCAGGCCACACCGACGCCGAAGAAGATCGAGCCGACAATCACCGAAACGTAGTTCGTGGCGAATCCGGCTATGGTGAGTCCGAACCCCGCCATCGCAACTGCCACGCGAAAAGCGCCAAGCTCGGAGAGCGAGCGCCGGGCCCTGCCAAAGCAAAGCGCGGCGATCGAACCGGCGATGATGTCACCTGTCAGGACCAGCGAGATCGATTGCGGGCTCTTCATGCCAAGGCTGTTGAGCAGGAATGGGAGGTACACGGCTGGGATGTAAATGATGACCCCCAGCGCAATGCCTATCACGGCGAACCTGAAGGGGAACCAGCGCAGCAGCGGCTCCGGTCTCGCCATGGCTTCCTCTGGTCTCATCGGTACGCGGCCCTGCAGCGCCGTCATTGCGAGCACCGCGAATGGCGCGGCTATGCCGTAAATGGCGAACGACCAGTGCCAGTTCATCTCGCCCAACAAGCCGCTGAGGGGATTGAACACGACCGAACTGATCTGCGCCACACCGTTGTAGTAACCCAGCCAGGTGGCGCGGCTCTCCTGTGGCAGGAGCGAATTGATTATGATGATCGATCCCGTCACGGCGCCTGAAGCGGCCATGCCCAGCAGAAATCGGGAAACGAGCAGCAGGGGGAGGTCAGCCAGATACAGACCCGCCGTGCCCGCCACGGCGTAGAGCGCATAGTTCGCGCTCATCACTCGCTTCAATCCGAACCGGTCGACCAGAAACCCCGTGATGGCAGCCCCTATCACCATGGCGATGCCCATAACGCCGATCAGCATCTTCACTAGAAAGGCGTCTTCCGGCCCGCTCGCAAGATCGGCCTGAATTTCCGGCAGGATCGGCTGTATCAGCGAGGTGGCCAGGGAAATGGAAGGCCCTCCCGCCAGAATCACAAGCCTGGTGGCAAGGCTGATCGGAGGATAGGCGCGATCGGCTTTCGGTTCACGAGCGGTCGTGATGGCAGTTCTCCCCCCATATGTGTCGGCGCCGGCCACGCCTCTGTTCTCCCGGCAGTAGGGCTTTCGGGGGACACTCCTGTCAACTTGAAATGACACGGCGGGCGGGGAGCCGAAGCTCGGCCTTGGTGTCGCTGCACGCCAGATGCCGGATTGCAGGAACGGCACCTCTGTCATCGCCGTTGGCTATAAGTCCGAAGGCTCAGCGAGGCGGGATCCGGCTGCCGGCAGGGCCGCGCTTGTCCTGCTGGGGGCTGTGCCCGGTCAGGCGCCGGTAAAATCTGGAGAAATAGGAGCTGTCGGCGAACCCCAACTGGTCTGCCACCTGTACGACATTGGCGTTGGTGAAGGTCAGCAGCCGCTGCGCCTCCATAACCAGCCGCGCGTGGATCAGGTCGGTCGGTGTACAATCCAGTACGCGGCGGCAGAGGCGCGTCAGGGTCTTGGCGGTGACGTTCAGCTGGCCTGCATACCAGTCAACGCTTCGGTGCTCCCGAAGGTGCAGTTCGACCAGCCTGCGGAACCCGGCCAGCCGCTCGTCGGCCGGGGAAGAGGCTTCCTGGTCCTGAACGGCGGGCAGCGAGCGGGCGAGCGCCTCAGCCAGGGTGAGGAACAGCGGCTGCGGTGCGCGCCAGTCCCCCTGGACGGCCAACATCTCCTTGCAGAGCCAGGCAACCCTTTCCTCATACTCGGGCGGGATCGTTCCCGCGCCGCCCTGAGTCAGGAGGGCCAGCATGACATCCTCTTTCCTCTCCGCCCGCCTCGTGAACCCTGCGGACAAAGTGAGCACGTAGCCCATCGTGCTGGGCGTGAAGCGAAAGCCGTGAACACTGCCGATCGGCACCACCATGAAGCAGGGCGCCTCCAGCGTCCGCACGGCGCCGTCGCACCGAAACTCCACCTGTCCGTGCAATACCATCAGAACCTGGATGCAGCGCATGTGACGGTGCGGCGATATCTCCCAATCGTACACCGAGCTGCGCACTGCGATCGTCTCGATATGCGCGAACTCCGCCACTGCATCGCCGGGCTCCTCGCCGTAGAGCATGAACGTGGGAATGGTGCTGGGCAGCATGTCGATGTCCCGAAAGTACCTGTCAATTGACCCATACATCTCTTCTTCCCCTGTCGCCTTCCTGTCAATTCTCGGGTATTGCGAATGCGCCAGAACAGAGCGCGCCGCCTGTGGAGACATGTTCCATGCGCAGAGACGTCGTCATCATCGGCGCAGGCCCCGCTGGCCTGCTGCTGGCCCACCTTCTCAAGGCCGAGGGGATCGACTGCGTCGTTCTCGAACGCCAGACCGGCCCTTACGTACTGTCCCGCATCCGCGCCGGCGTGCTGGAACAGGTCACGGTGGGCCTGATGGAGCGTCTCGGGCTTGACGCTCGTATGAAGGCAGAAGGGTTGCCGCATGATGGCTTCAACCTTGCCGACGGCGAGCGCCTGATCCGCATCGACATCAAGGCGCTGACCGGCAAGCAGGTGATGGTCTATGGCCAGACCGAACTCACCCGGGACCTCATGGAAGCGGCCGCGCCGCGCGGGGTCGAGGTGATCTACGAAGCCGCCAACGTCGCCCTGCACGAGGTCGCCGGAGACGCGCCTTACGTGACATATACCAAGGACGGCGCCGAACAGCGCGTGGAGGCCCGCTTTGTGATCGGCTGCGACGGCTTCCACGGTCCGTCCCGCAAAGCCGTTCCCGCCTCCGTCGCCCGCTCCTTCGAACGCGTCTATCCGTTCGGGTGGCTTGGCATTCTGGCCGACGTGCCGCCGTGCAACCACGAACTGATCTACGCCAACCATGACCGCGGCTTTGCTCTCGCCTCCCAGCGCAGCAACACGCGTAGCCGCTACTACATCGACGTGCCGGTGACAGCGAAGGTGGAGGACTGGAGCGATGAGCGGATCTGGGACGAGCTAAGCGTACGCCTCGGCCCGGAGGCCGCCGCGCACATCACGCGTGGGCCTTCTATCGAGAAGTCGATAGCACCGCTGCGGTCCTTCGTCTTCGAGCCAATGCGCTATGGCAGCCTGCTGCTCTGCGGCGATTCCGCTCACATCGTGCCGCCGACCGGCGCCAAGGGGCTGAACCTGGCCGCAAGCGACGTGCATTACGCGGCGGAGGCACTGACCGCCTTCTTCAAGAAGAACGACAACGACCGGGTGGCGGCCTATTCCGAAACGGCCCTGGCACGCGTCTGGAAGGCGGAGCGGTTCAGCTGGTCGCTGACGAAGCTGATGCACCGTTTCCCGGAAGATGGCGAATTCGAACGTCGCATCCAGATGGCCGAGCTGGATTACATCGCTTCCAGCGAGGCGGCCCAGCGTTCTATCGCGGAAAACTACGTAGGCCTGCCTCTCTGACAGCAGCGATGTAAATAAGCCCTCCTCCTGCCGAGGGAAGAGGGCCATGCCCTGGAATACCTGCGACTGGTTACCCGCGATCCGTCATAGCTGGGCAGCTCTCAAATTTCCTCGGGCCAGTAAAGCCGCATCGGATTGGTGACGAGCAGCTTGCGCTGCAGCTCTTCGGTCGGAGCAATGCGGGGAATCATGTCCACCAAATGGCCATCGTCGGGGATTGCATCCTGCATGTTGGGATGCGGCCAATCAGTACCCCACAGCACCCGATCCTGGTAATCGGCAACGAGCGGTCCCACGGCCTCGGCAAAGGCGTTCCACGGATCCCCCCCAGCGTCCAGCCGATCCGGGCACGTGGCCTTGAACCAGATATCTTCGCGGCTGTTCAGGAAGGCGCGGAACGCCTTCATGTCTGTGCCATCGGGGCCCTGGCTCACGTCCGGGCGTCCCATGTGATCGATCACGAGCGGAACGGGGATTGCGTCCATGAAGGGGCGAAGTTCATCAAGAATATCGGCCTCGAAGTAGATGACGACGTGCCATCCTGCAGGGAGCCGCTTCGCCACCTCAAGGAACTTGTCCTTCGGCGCATCGTCCACGAGACGCTTCAGGAAGTTGAAACGGATACCCCGAATGCCGCCTTCGTGGAGCGCAGCCAGTTCCTCTTCCGAGATCGCAGGATCGACCACCGCGACGCCGCGCGCCCTGCCCGCACTCTTCGCGATGGCGTCCAGCGTGGCGGCATTGTCCGTGCCGTGGCAACTGGCCTGCACGATCACATTGCGCGCGAAACCCAGTTGATCGCGCAGGGCGAACAGCATGTCCGGACCGGCATCTTCCGGCAGATACTTCGCCTTCGCGCTGAAGGGAAACTGCGCCCTCGGCCCGAAGACATGGCAGTGCGCGTCAACGGCGCCTGCGGGCGGAGTATAGAGCGGCTTCGACGGAGCGTCGTGCCAACTGACGATGCGTTCGGACATCCCTTGACCTTCTGTTGTGCGCGGGCCTTGGCAGATAGGGCCGGCGCCGGTTCTCTCTTCCTGTCGTGTGGCTTGCCGGCCTAGCCGAAGACGATACCGTCCATCAGCTTGCGCGCCGTGCGCAGCAACGCGGCGCTTACGACCGCTCCGTGATCATCTGTCTCCAGCACGCATGTCATCTCGCCGGTCGGGTGTTCCACCGACAGGATTTTGCGCGCCCCTTCGGGTATCGCCGCGACCTCGGCGGCGGGCGACCCCTCGATCAGGCACGCAGTCGCGACCGAAACAGCGCCGAGCACGCCGATGGTGGCATGGGCGCGGTGCGGGATGAAGCTGCGGACCGTGATCGCGCCGCCATTACGGGGCGGGGCGACCAGCATCATCTTGGGCACTGACTTGTCCGTCACGTCGCCCAGGTTCATGCGCTCGCCGATCGCAAGGCGGATTGCCTCGATCCGCGTCTTCAAATCGGCATCCGCGTCGAGCGTATCGCGATCCTCATAGCCGGTGACACCCACATCCTGCGCCTTGAACACGACACAGGGCATGCCGTTGTCGATCAGCGTGACGGGCACCCCGTTGACGGTATCCGCAGCGTTGCCGGTCGGCAGGAGCGCTCCGCACGAAGAGCCTGCAGTATCGCGGAACTCCAGCGGCACGGGCGCATGCGTCCCTGGAACGCCATCGATCGCCGCGTCCCCGGCATAGCTCACCGTCCCGCCCGGCGTCTGCACCGTGGCGACCGCCACCTGGCCGGTGTTCTCCATGTAGATCGCCACGCGCGTCTCATCGCCTGTGGGGGCGACCAATCCACGTTCAATGGCGAACGGCCCTATGCCCGCCAGAATGTTCCCGCAGTTCTGCGCATCAGTCACAACCGCTTTGTCGACGAAGACCTGCAGGAAGAGGTAATCGACATCGATACCTTCGCGTGTGGACCGGGACACCACCGCGACCTTGCTGGTCAGCGGATCGGCTCCGCCCATGCCGTCGATCTGGCGCGGATCGGGCGAGCCCATGACGCGCAGCAGGAAAGCATCACGCGCAGCCACATCGGTCGGCAGATCGTCCTTGAGGAAGTAGCCGCCCTTCGACGTGCCACCCCGCATCCACAGGCAGGGTGCGCTGTGCGCCGGGTCAGACATACTTCAGGCCTTCCTTCTCCAGGCGTTCGCGCATCTTGTACATATCCAGCCCCAGCACGCCGTCGGCCAGCTTCTGGCGCTTTTCGCCTTCGTTAGCCTCGCGCGCCTGCGCCGCAGCGAGCACCTCGGCCGCCTTTTCACGCGGAACGACGCAGACGCCGTCATCGTCCGCCACAATCACGTCGCCCGGGTTGACCATGGCGTTGGCGCAAACCACGGGCACGTTGACCGAACCCAGCGTGTTCTTCACGGTGCCCTGCGCAGAGATCGCCTTGGACCAGACGGGGAACTGCATCTCCGTGAGATCGCGCACGTCGCGCACGCCGGCATCGATAATCAGGCCACGGCAGCCGCGCGCCTGCGCGCTCGTCGCCAGAAGATCGCCGAAGTAACCGTCCTCGCACGGGCTGGTCGGTGCCAGCAGCAGGATATCGCCGTCCTTGAGCTGTTCGATGGCGACATGCACCATCCAGTTGTCGCCGGGCGCGGAGCTGATCGTGACAGCCGACCCGGCAATGCGCGCGCCGCTGTAGATCGGGCGCATGTAGCTGGCCAGCAGACCGGTTCGCCCCTGTGCCTCATGCACAGTGGCCACGCCGCACTGGGCAAGCCCGTCGATCACGGCAGGATCGGCACGCTCAATGTTCTGGACGACGATACCACTCATGACATGCACTCCTTCTTTCGCCTCACAGATGGGGAACTGACGCCCTCTACGGAAAGAGAACTTTGGAAAGTGCGATTGGTTTTGGCTAAGTGTTGTGGGATGGACATCTGGACGCTGAACTTGCGCCACCTTCATGCGGTGGAGCGAATTGCCCGCCTGGGAACGGTGAATGCCGCCGCGGGCGCGGTCAATCTCAGCCAGCCTGCCATAACACAGGCGCTGGCCCGCCTTGAGGCCATGCTGGAGCTTCCGCTGTTCGAACGCCGCCACGACGGGATGATTCCTACTCGCGCCGGCGACATCCTGGCCGCTCGCGTCGCTGCGGCACTCGCCCACGTGCGCAGTCCGCACGTGACCATGCCGCGGATGCGGGCCATGCTGGCCGTGGCCGAAACGGGCAGTTATACCGGCGCCAGCCAGGCGACGGGGCTTTCCGTGCCATCCATCCACCGTGCCGTGACCGACCTTTCGCTGGCCATGCGCCGTGCGCTGGTGACGCGGCGCGGGAAGTTCGCCATGACCACCGAGGCGGGCAACCAGCTGGCGCGCGAATTGCGCTTGGCACAGGTCGAACTGGAAGCCGCACTCTCCGAGGTGCAGGCCTTGCGGGGCCATGAGACGCGACGCATCGCCATCGGCGCAATGCCGCTTTCGCGCGCCCGGATCCTGCCCGCCGCAGTCGCCCGCTTTCTGGCCCGGCGGCCGCAAGTGCGCCTCACCATCGTCGAGGGTTCACGCACCGAACTGGTGGAGCCCCTGCGCAGCGGCGTGCTGGATGTCATGGTGGGCGCATTGCGCGATCCGCTGACCGAACCGGACCTCGTCCAGCACCGCCTGTTCGACGACGTGCCCGGCTTCTACGCAAGGCGCGGACATCCGCTGAGCGGCACTGCGCCCGATGCCGCAGACCTTGCGCGCTTTCCCTTCACGCTGGCCCCGCGCGGAACCCCCTTGCGCGACGGGTTCGAAGGGTACTTCAGCGATCAGGGCCTCCCCCTGCCTGCGGTGCCGATCGAGTCCGGATCGGCGATGATGATACGGCAGGTTCTGATGGGGACCGATTTCATCACGCTCCTCTCTCCCGATCAGGTTTCGGTCGAACTGGAGGCGGGATGGCTCGAGCCGCTTGCCCGCCTGCCTGAGCGCTTTGCCCGTACGATCGGCATGACGATCCGCGCATCGCTGCTGCCCACGGAGGTCCAGGCAGAGTTCTTTGCCGATCTGGAGGCTGCGGCGGGGGATTGCGCCTGACCTCACATCACGCTCGCCTGAACCGGTCGGCGCGGCCCGTCGCGCGGTGACAGTTAGCCCGTCCTTATAGCCGTTCGACAGTTCCAATTTGCTGGAGACTGCTCGGATCGTCAGTTATGGCGGCATGAGAGGAACCATAGCCTTGATCGGCTTCGGCGAGGCCGCGTCGACATTCGCCCGCTGCGGAAACTGGAGCGACGGAGCGGCTGCCTTCGACATCGCGCCTGATCGTCGCGCTGCCATGGAAGAGCTGGGGGTGGCGGTCGGCGATAGCGTGGAGCAGGCGCTGGACGGAGCATCGCTGGTCCTCTCGCTCGTGACTGCAGATCAGGCACTGCCCGTCGCTCGGCACTGCGCCGGACTTATCGCCAAGGACGCCTTGTTCTGCGATATGAACTCCGTGGCTCCCGGGACGAAGCGCGAGGCTGCACAGGCCTTTGAAGCGGCCGGGGCGCGGTATGTGGACGTGGCGATCATGGCCCCAGTCAGCCCTGCGCACCTAACGGTTCCGCTCAACCTCTCGGGCCCTCATGCGGCTGAGGCGGAAGAGAGCCTACGGGCAGCAGGTTTCGCCAGGACAAGCGTCGTGGGCGACGACATTGGCCGCGCGTCGGCAATCAAGCTGGTCCGCTCGGTCATGGTCAAGGGCCTGGAAGCCCTCACCGCCGAGATGATGCTGGCCGCCCATGCCGAAGGTGTGGCCGATGCCGTACTGGCTTCGCTCGACGCCAGCGAGAAGCCGTCGCCTTGGGCCATCCGCGCGGATTACAACCTGGATCGCATGCTCGTCCACGGGCGCCGCCGCGCTGCGGAGATGGCGGAGGCTGCGCAGATGCTGCGCGACCTCGGCATCGATCCGCTGATGACCCAGAACACCGTAGCGCGCCAGCAGGCACTGGGCGGCTTGGGCCTCACTCCGCCGCCGGAAGGTCTTGAGGCCAAGCTGGTGGCCATCACCAAAACATCCAAGGGAGAGCATTGAGCCATGTCGCTCGTCATCGATTGTCACGGTCACTACACTGTCCTGCCCAAGGCTCACGACGCCTGGCGCGAGGAGCAGATTGCCGCCTTCAAGGCTGGTGAGCCCATCCCGGCCTATCCCGACATTTCCGATGAGGAAATCCGCCAGACGATCGAGCAGAACCAGCTCAAGCTCATCAAGGAGCGCGGCGCCGACCTGACGATCTTCTCACCGCGCGCCTCTGCCATGGCGCATCATGTGGGCGACCAGGCCGTTTCGGAAGAGTGGGCGTTCCACTGCAACAACCTGATCGCCCGAGTGGTGAAGATGTTCCCCGAGACGTTTGCTGGCGTCTGCATGCTGCCGCAGAGCCCCAAGGCGGACCTTTCCGCCTCGATCAGGGAACTGCGCCGCTGCGTCGAGGACCTGGGCTTCATCGGCTGCAACCTCAACCCAGATCCGGGTGGCGGTCACTTCGAGCACCCACCGCTCACCGACGAATACTGGTTCCCCCTCTATGACGTGATGTGCGAACTGGACGTCCCGGCGATGATCCACGTTTCGGGGTCGTGCAACCCGGCGATGCACGCCACCGGCGGCTTCTACATCGCGGCCGACACCGTCGCCTTCATGCAGTTGATGCAGGGTGATCTCTTCGCCAGGTTCCCGGGACTGCGCTTCATCATCCCGCATGGCGGCGGTGCGGTGCCCTATCACTGGGGCCGCTATCGCGGACTCGCGGACATGCTGAAGAAGCCCAGCCTGGACGAATACATCATGAACAACGTGTTCTTCGATACCTGCGTCTACCACCAGCCGGGCATTAATCTGCTGGCGGACGTGATCGACAACAAGAACATCCTGTTCGGTTCTGAAATGGTTGGCGCGGTGCGCGGGATCGATCCTACTACCGGGCATTACTTCGACGATACCAAGCGCTACATTGATGCGCTGGACATCAGCGACGAGGAACGCCACGCCATCTTCGAGGGCAACACCCGCAAGGTTTTCCCGCGTCTCGACGCGCAACTTGCGGCACGGGGGCTCTGAGCGTGAGCACCTGGCTTACCAACACCTGGTACGTCGCCGGTTGGGATGCGGAAATCGACTCCGCGCCCCTCGCACGCACGATATGCGGTGTGCCGATGATGTTCTATCGTCGTCTCGACCGCTCTGTCGTGGCCATGCGCGACGCCTGCCCGCACCGCATGCTGCCGCTGTCCATTGGCATCCGCGAAGGTGATTCGATCCGCTGCAAGTACCATGGCCTGAAACTGGGACCGGACGGCGTGGCGGAGGAGATGCCGCTCAAGACGGAGACGGTGAACAGGCGCATCTGCGCAGAAACCTTCACGGTGGCAGAACGCCACCGCTTCGTCTGGCTGTGGATCGGCGATAAGGACAAGGCCGATCCTGCTCTCATTCCCGACCTGTGGCCCTGCAGCGCCGAGGGCTGGACCTTCGACGGCGGATATTATCCGGTAGCCTGCGATTATCGCCTGATGATCGACAACCTCATGGATCTGACACACGAAACCTACGTGCACGCCGGATCCATCGGCCAGCAGGAAATCCTGGAGGCGCCGCTGCAATGCAGGATCGAAGGCGAAAGCGTGCTGCTCTCGCGCTGGATGCCCGGCATCGACGCGCCGCCGTTCTGGCGCGGCGCCCTGAAGAAGCCCGGCCCGGTCGACCGCTGGCAGGTCTGTCAGTTTATCCTTCCCTCCGCGGTCATGATCGATGTCGGCGTTGCACCCGTGGGCGCAGGCGCGACGATCGAGAGCCACGACCAGGGGGTTCGCGGCATGGTGGTAGACTTCATGACTCCTGAAACGGAGACGAGCCATCACTATTTCTGGGGCATGGCACGCAATTTCGACATTGATGACGCCGGCTTCACCGCCCGCTTCAAGGCCCAGCAGGGCGGGGTGTTCGCCGAAGACCGCGAGATCCTCGAAGCGCAGCAGGCGGCCATCCTCGCCAACCCGGACATGAAGCTCAACGCTTACCGCATCGACGAGGGCGGCGTGCGCGCCCGTCAGATCATCGCCCGCAAGATGCGGGCAGGAGAGGAAGCATGACAGGTCCAAAGGACATCCACGAATACCTTGGCGCCTTCGACGACATACCGGGTACGCGCGTCTATACCGCTGCCAGGGCGCGCCAGGGGTATCACCTGAACCAGTTCGCGATGAGCCTCATGAAGGCCGAGAATCGCGCACGCTGGTTGGCCGACGAACGCGCCTACCTGGACGAATGGCCGATGAGCCAGGAGCAGAAGGACGCCGTCCTTGCCCGCGATTACAACCGGCTGCTCGATCTTGGCGGCAACATCTATTTCCTGTCGAAAGTCTTCTCCACCGATGGCCTGAGCTTCGTGCAGGCGGTCTCGACGATGACCGGCATGAACGTGGATGAGTACAAGGCGATGATGGACGCCGGCGGCCGCTCCCCCAAGGGCGTGCGCTCGATAAAGGAAAGTTACTGATATGGCTCGCATCACAGCCGGTATCGCATCCAGCCACGTGCCCCTGCTTGGCGTTGCCGCCGACACCGGCAAGGACCGCGACGCCTACTTCGACCCGATCTTCGCCGGCTACGACTGGACGCGGGAGTGGATCGCGAAGCCCGAGAACAAGCCCGACGTGGTGATCCTGGTCTACAACGATCACGCATCGGCCTTTGACATGAAGATCATCCCCACCTTCGCCATCGGCTGCGGCGAACGCTACAAGCCG
This sequence comes from Novosphingobium panipatense, assembly GCF_900182875.1. Classification (NCBI taxonomy): domain Bacteria; kingdom Pseudomonadati; phylum Pseudomonadota; class Alphaproteobacteria; order Sphingomonadales; family Sphingomonadaceae; genus Novosphingobium; species Novosphingobium panipatense. The sequence goes on along the minus strand of NZ_FXUI01000014.1, from coordinate 11,604 downwards.
GCCGACGAAGGCTGGGGCCCGCGCCAGGTGCCCGATGTCGAAGGGCACCCCGACCTTGCGTGGCACATCGCGCAGAGTCTCGTGCTCGATGAGTTCGACATGACGATCATCAACGAGATGGACGTCGACCACGGCCTCACCGTGCCGCTCACGATGATGTACGGCGCCCCCGAGGCCTGGCCTGCGAAGGTCATCCCGCTCGCCGTCAATGTCGTCACGTACCCCCCGCCATCGGGCAACCGCTGCTGGGCGCTCGGCGAGGCGATCGCGCGGGCCGTGCAGTCGTATGGCGAGGATCTGAAGGTGCACGTCTGGGGCACCGGGGGCATGAGTCACCAGCTCCAGGGGCAAAGGGCCGGGCTCATCAATGCCGAGTGGGACAATATGTTCCTCGACGGCATGGTGGGTGACACGCAGGCCCTGCGCTTCATACCGCACATCGAGTATCTGCGCGAAACCGGCTCGGAAGGCATCGAGATGGTCATGTGGCTCATCATGCGCGGCGCACTGGGTCGCGAGACGAAAGCACTGCATCGTCATTATCACGTGCCCTGCTCCAACACCGCGATCGGGCACATCGTGCTGGAACCGGTCGACGGCACGGTGCCGCCAAGCCCCACGCTGGAAGGCAACAACGGTGCGGCGCAGGCCGCGATCTGACCGTCCGCATCAGCCCGCCACCAGTCAGAATACCCCAAGGAGAATATCATGCGCATAGCCCTCGTGGGCGCAGGTGCTTTCGGAGAGAAGCACCTCGACGGCCTCAAGAACATCGATGGTGTGGAAATCGCCTCGGTCATCAGCCGCCGTGCCGATCAGGCCGCTGAAGTCGCCGCCAAGTACGGCGCCGCGCACTCGGGCACCGAGCTTTCGGAAGCGCTCGCCCTGCCCGACGTCGACGCCGTGATCCTGTGCACGCCCACGCAGATGCACGCGGAGCAGGCGATCGCCTGCATGGACGCCGGCAAGCATGTACAGGTGGAAATTCCCCTTTCCGATTCCTGGCCCGATGCTCAGGCGGTGGTCGCCAAGCAGCAGGAAACCGGCCTCGTCTGCATGGTCGGCCATACGCGCCGCTTCAACCCATCGCACCAGTATGTCCATGACAGGATTGTCGCCGGTGAATTCGCGGTCCAGCAGATGGACGTGCAGACGTATTTCTTCCGCCGCAAGAACATGAACGCGAAGGGCCAGCCCCGTTCCTGGACGGACCACCTGCTTTGGCACCATGCGGCCCACACGATCGACCTGTTCGCCTACCAGTCCGGCAAGATCGTCGCCGCTCATGCCATGCAGGGTCCGAAGCATCCGGAACTCGGCATCGCGATGGACATGTCGATCCAGCTGAAGGCCGAAACAGGAGCGATCTGCACCCTTTCGCTCTCGTTCAACAACGATGGCCCGCTGGGAACCTTCTTCCGCTACATCGGCGACACGGGGACCTATATCGCCCGCTACGACGATCTGGTGAACGGCAAGGAAGAACCGGTCGACCTGACCGGCGTCGCGGTGTCTAACAACGGCATCGAACTGCAGGACCGCGAGTTCGTGGCCGCAATCCGCGAAGGCCGTGAGCCCAACTCCTCTGTTGCCCAGGTGCTGGACTGCTACCGGGTGATCGGCGAACTTGCCGACAGCCTCGAACAGCAGGACGGCTGGAGCTGATGGCGAACCGCATGCTCGCGGGCCGGCAGGTCCACAACGTCGGCCTGGGTTGCATGAACGTGGCCTGGGCCTACGGAAACCCGCCTTCCCGCGAGGATGCGGTGGCGCTGTTCCGTCACGCTCTGGATGCCGGGTGTGACCACTTTGACACCGCCAACATCTATGGCGGCGGGGTCAGCGAAGAGATCCTGGCCGAAGCGATCATGGCCCGCCGCGGCGACTTTCTTCTGGCCACCAAGACCGGGATCATCGTCGACGGCGCACGGCGTGGGATTGACTGCAGCCCTGACGCTATCACCGCATCGCTGGAAGGCAGTCTGAAGCGGCTAGGCACCGATCACGTCGATCTTTTCTACATGCACAGATTTGACCCGAAGGTACCTGTCGCCGACTCGGTGGGTGCCATGGTCCGGGCGATTGAGGCGGGGAAGATCGGCGCTTACGGTGTCTCCGAGTGGTCCTCCGCCCATATCCGCGAGGCGCACGCCGTCCACCCGATGGCCGCCGTGCAGACTGAATACTCACCCTGGACACGCAACGTGGAGCTGGGCGTGCTGGATGTCACGCGTGAGCTCGGCATTGCCCTCGTTGCGTTTTCTCCCGTCGCTCGTGGAGCGCTGGGGGGTGAACTGCGCGACGTCTCAGCGCTATCCGAAAAGGATCTGCGCCGCACGCATCCCCGTTTCCTTGCTGAAAACTGGCCGCACAATCGCGCGATGATCGACCGGTTCGATGCTCTGGCTGCGGCGGCCGGAGTCACCCCGGCCCAGCTCTCGCTCGCTTGGGTGCTTTCGCGGGGAGAGCACCTGCACGCCATTCCCGGCACCCGTTCGATCGCGCATTTCGACCAGAACCACGCCGCCTCCGGGCTTGAGATTGCCCCCGCCGTGATCGAGCAGGTGGGCGTGCTCATAAACCAGCAGACGGTCGCCGGTCACCGCTATCCCGAAGTCATGCGCGGCACGATCGACACCGAGGATTTTGCCGAAGTCGCATGAAGGCAGAAGGTTCCGGGATCGCCCCGGGACCTCCGATGTTCAGCCGTGCGAATGAGTCCAGGGGCGGCGGGTCAGACCCGCCGCCTTTTTTCAGTCCTCGACGCTGACAGCCTTGCTGGGCAATCCGAGGATTGCTGCCGCCGCGACGAGCGAGCCCAGGCCCATGGCCACGGCCACGCCGCTCAGTCCCATGCCGCCTTCGAACAGGAACCCGGCGACCACCGGCCCCAACGCCGCACCACCGCGCCCCACGCCGATGACAAACCCGGTGCCGCCACCCCGCGCAGCGGTCGGGAATGACGATGCGATCAGGGCATAGAAGCCGACCATGCCGGCATTGGTGAAGAAGCCCGCCGCTGCAGCCGCAAAGGCCAGGCTCACGAGATCGGCATGCCCCTGCCCGAACCAGACGACCATTGCCGTCGACAGCACCATCGTACCGATCATGATGGACCGCAGCGGAATACGCAGCGTCAACGCGCTGAGCAGCAGCGCACCCAGCAGGCCGCCCACGTTGGCATAGACCAGCACGCCGCCGGCGGCCGAAGCGGCATAGCCCATGTCGACGACGATCTTCGGCACCCACTTCAGGATGAAATAGAACGTCATCACGTGGCAGAAGTAGGCTGCGGCAAGCAGGAGCGTGGTTCGCCGCAAGTCACCGGCGAACAGGCGATGAAACGATGTCTTCGCCTTCGCATGGACGAGCGGCTCCGGCAGGCGGTCGACCGGTCCGTGCCCCAACCCCGCCAGTGCGCGGTTGACCTTCGCCAAGGTGCCGTCGCGACGCTCCCGCTGCAGCAGATAGCCGACGCTTTCCGGGGTCAGCACGAGAAGGAACGGTATCAGAGCGGCGCTGGCGATCGCTCCGAACGTGAAGATGTCGCGCCAGCTGCCGTCCACCAGCAGCGAGGTTGCAAACGCTCCTCCCGCGATGGCTCCCATGGGATAACCTGCCGCCATCACGGCGACCGCCGCGCCTCGCCAGCGGTCATTGGCATACTCCGCGACCATTGCATTGGTACAGGCGAGCATGCCGCCAATGCCGATGCCGGTGGCAAGGCGGAACGCGGCCAGCTGCCATATCGCGTGCACGTGCGCCGTCGCCGCCATGCCCAGCGCCATGATCAGGAGACACACAAGCGCAGTGGGCCGCCTGCCCACGCGATCCGCGAGCGGGCCGAGCAGAACGGAGCCGGCGGCCATGCCGATCAATTCCATCGAGAGCACGATGCCCAGCGCCGCACGGTCGATGCCCCATTCCGCTGAGATACCGGGCGAGGCGAAGCTTATTGAAAGAACGTCGAAGCCATCGAGCGCATTGAGCGCCACACATGTCGCGATGGCCAGCAACTGGCGCAGGCGCATCGGGCTTTGTGCGATGATGGCACGCGGATCCCCGGCCTGAACAGCATGGGCGGGATTGCCGGTGGAATGTATAGCCATATCTTCTCCCACACCCGCAGGACACCGCGACTTCGTGATCGCGGCGTTCCCGCCAAGTGCTTTACATTGTGCTGTCGTGTCGCACCAGCATCAGGGCATCAAGCGCAATGGCGCCCTGCCCCACAGGATGCAGGATGACGGGATTAAAGTCGATCTCCTCGAGCGCAGGTTCGGCTGCCAGTATCGTCCCCACCTGTGCCACCAGCTTCGCCAGCGCCGGCACATCCAGTGCGGGAGAGCCGCGGTAGCCCGCGAGTAACGGTGCGCTCTTGAGCTGCATCAGTTCCGCCTCGATCTGCGCTACCGGCATGTCAGGCGTGAAGAGACGCACATCCTGAAGGATCTCCGCCGTGACGCCGCCGAAGCCCGCGAGGACCACCGGTCCCCATTCAGGATCGTTGCGCCCGCCCACGATCATTTCCACTCCGCGCGCGCCCATCTTCTCGATCAGCACGCCGTCCAGCACCAGCGAGGCATCGTAGGAGCTGACATTGTCATGGATGCGACGCCAGGCCTGCTCCACCGCATCGGCATCCGCAAGGTTCAGGATGACACCGCCGGCATCGCTCTTGTGCCCCAGTGCCGCAGCCTGCGCCTTCATCGCGACCGGATAACCGACCGCGTCGGCGGCCGCCACCGCAGCCTCGGCGCTGCCGGCGAAGCGGCCTGTCGGGAAAGCGAAGCCCAGCGGCGCCAGGAGCGCCTTGGCATGGTACTCGGCCACCACGCCGTGGTGCTCGCCCAGCCCCGGGATGGGCGTCGCAGCCGCGTTCGCGGTGGTCAGGTCGCGGCCGGCAAGAGCGCCGAGACGCGCCATGGCGCGGAATGCCCGCTCGGAACTGGGAAAGCAGGGGATGCCCTTCGCCCGCAGCGCCGCGATAGCCTCTTCAGGGATCGGAGCGCCTTCATCCAGACCCGCAAAGATCAGAGGCTTTTCGATCGTGCGACCATCCAGCGCCGCCAGGATCGCCGGCACCTTAATGCCGCAGGTCACCGGATCGGTCTGGATAATTCCTGCCACCACGCCCCCGACGCGGTCGTCATCCAGCAGGGCCACGAGCGTGTTGGTGTAGATCTCCGGCTGGCTGAGGCCTTGTGCGGTGATGTCCAGCGGATTGCTGACCGGCACGAACGGCGGCAGCGCAGCACGCAACGCCGGTGAATCCCCGTCGCTCAGCGGAGCAAGCGGGATGCCAAGCTCTTCCGCGAGGTCGAGCGTCAGCGCCTTGAAGGCTCCGGACTCGCCCAGGACGGCAAGTTCGGGCTGCGCCAGCGCGGGTCCCCGCAGCAGGATTTCAGTAATGTCGCCAAGTTCCTCGAGCGTCTCTGCGAAGATCACGCCGGCACGCTCCACCTTGCGCCGCATGAGCTTGTAGTCGCCGGCCATGGCGCCGGTATGCGTCGCTGCGGATTCACGTGCCGCGCTGGACTTTCCGGGGTGGAGCAGCACCACCGGCTTTTCGGCGTCACGGGCCCGGCGCGCCACCGCCAGGAAGCGGGCCGGGCGGCGGAACTGCTCGACGATCATGGCGATGACATGCGTGTTCTCGTCATCCACCAGCCAGTCGACGTAATCCTCCACGCCGCTGGCAGCCTCGTTGCCGGTTGAAACCGAATAGCTGATCGCCAGATCCCGGGCCTGGAACGTGGTGCACAGGACCGCCGCCATGGCACCCGATTGCGACACCACGGCCACCGCGCGGCTGCCGGCCGGCGCGGCGGTTGCGGTTTCGACGAAGGTCAGCGGGATACCGTCGACGTGATTCACCAGCCCGAGACAGTTGGGTCCCTCGATGACCATGCCGTTCTCTGCGGCGATACGGGCAATCTCCGCCTGCTGCACCTTGCCTTCCTCGCCGCCTTCGGCAAAGCCGGCGGAGAAGATGATGGCGCCGCCACACTGGCGCGCAGCCAGTCCGCGCACGGCCTCGAGAACACCGGCCTGCGGGATCGCCAGGACAGCCACGTCGACGCCTTCCGGCAGGGCCTCCACCGACGGCAGGCACGCACGTGCGCCGATCGTTTCGCGGTTGGGATTGATCGGGTAGACTTCACCCCCGAAGCCGTTGCGGTCAAGGTTGCCAAGCACTGAGGCGCCCAGCGCTCCTGGCTTGTCGCTCGCCCCCACGACCGCGACGGAGCGCGGGCGCAGCAGACGCGCAACGGCGCCCCTGGAAAGGGTTCTATCGTTCATCGCTGCCTCTCCCGGCCCGGCGCTCAGCGCGCCTTGTTCAGATCGTATGCGCCCAGACCGGGCTTGTACGTCTTGTCATCGATGAACTGGCGCGTGGCCTCCTTGCGGCCTTCGGCATCGAAAAAGTTGGCTGCCTCCTGCGTGCGGACCAGATAATCCATCGAATTGTCGAACGTCATCTCGCGCACGCGGCGGATTGCCCACTTGGTGCCGCGCAGTGCGACCGGGTTCTTGCCGAGCAGGACCGTTGCGATCTCGGTGACCCGCTCCTTGAGCGTGTCCGCAGGCACTGCTTCGTTGACCAGGCCCCATTCCGCCGCCTTTCGGCCATCCACGTTCTCGCCCATCATGGCGTGATACATGGCATTGCGGAAGCCGGTCAGTTCCACGATGATCTTGCTGGCGCCGCCACCGGGCAGGATGCCCCAGTTGATCTCGGAGAGGCCGAACTGCGCGTCCTCGGCCGCCACCGCCAAGTCACAGCCGAACAGCGGGCCATAGGCGCCGCCGAAGCACCAGCCGTTCACCATCGCGATCGTCGGCTTCTCGTACCAGCGCAGGCGCTCCCACCAGCCGTAGGCCTCGCGCTGGGCCTTGCGCACGTGGCCGAGCCCCTTTTCCTCGTTTTCGCGAAAGTACTCCTTGAGGTCCATGCCCGCCGAAAAGGCCGACCCTTCGCCGGTCAGGACCAGCACGCCGACATCGTCACGGAATTCCAGCTCGTCCAGAACTTCCTGCATCCGGCGATTCAGGCTCGGGCTCATGCAGTTGCGCTTTTCGGGGCGGTTGAACGACACCCAGGCGATGCGATTCTCGATCGTGTACGAAACGGTATCGTGTTCAGCGCGGTCTTGCATGGCATTCCTCTTTGCTTGATTGCTGTAAGGAATAGCAACCCGATTGTTATCGTCAATAGCATAAGGAGAGGGCATGACTGATCTTCTGGGGCGGCTGCCGGGATATGCGCTGCGCCGTGCCGCTAACGCCGTGATGGGGGAGTTGGGCGACATCCTGGGCGACCGGGGTTTTCGAATCACAGAGGCGGCCGTGCTTCTGCTGGTGCAGGATCGCTCGGATTTAACCAGCAGCCAGATCGGCAAGACGCTGGACATCCAGCGCGCCAACATGGTCCCGCTGCTCAACCGCCTGGAAGCCGCGGGGTGGATCCGGCGCAAACCGCTCGACGGCAAATCGCTCGCTATCGTGCTGACCGCCGAAGGCGCCGCCAAGGTGACGGAACTTGCCAGCGTGATCGAGGTCTACGAACAGGGCCTGCTGCAACGCGTTCCCGAAGAGCATCGCGACCACCTGCTTCCCGCGCTGAACGCGATCTGGCGTTGATGCTTCCTTGAACCCTTCCTCTGCTACGGCTGCCGCCTCAGCAAAAGACTCGCCGCTGTCGACGCTCGAACTGCAGCTCCTATGCGAGGCCGAGCACGCGGGCGGCGTTGTTCTTCATGATCCCGGGTAGAACGTCTTCACGAAAGCCGGCATCCCTGGCGGCATCGATCCACCTGTCGGGGTGGATGACAGGAAAATCGCTTCCGAACATTACCTTGTCCCGCAACTGGCCATTGGCGTAGCGCACCACTTGCGGCGGAAAGTACTTGGGACTCCAACCGGACAGATCGATGAAGACGTTAGTCTTGTGCAGCGCCATGGACAGGCTTTCGTCCGTCCATGGCCAGCTCGGGTGAGCGAGGATGATCTTCATGTCCGGGAAATCCGCCGCCACGTCGTCCACCAGTATCGGCTGTCCGTACTTCAGACGAAGGCCGCCGCCGCCGCGCATCCCGGTGCCGATCCCCGAATGGCCGGTGTGGAAGATCGCCGGCAACCCATACTCCGCGATGACCTCATAGAGCGGCCAGGCCACCCGATCTGCGGGATCGATCCCCTGCAGGATATGATGGAACTTGAATCCCCGGACACCGTGGTTCTCGACAAGGTCGCGCGCCTCCCGCGCACCAAGCTTGCCCTTGTGCGGATCTATGGATGCGAACGGAATGCAGATATCCGCGTTCTCGGCCGCGAAGTCCGCAACTTCATAGTTGGAGACCCGGCGCGCGCCCAGATTGCTCTCGCAGTCCACTGTAAAAAGGCAGAAGGCGATGCGCTTCTCCCGGTACAGAGCCGCGATCTCCGGCAGTTTCGGCCTTTCGCGTGGCATCTTGAAATAGGCCGACGCCGCGTCGAAGAACTCAGCCATCACCGGATCTTCCGGATCGTGGCACGAAACTTCGGCATGCACATGCACATCGATCGCGCGTACGCTTTCCAAGTCGATGGTCATTGTCTCTCCCCAGCCAGGAATGGGGGCCGAAACCGAGCCGCCTGAAGCACAGAACACACGGACCCTGCTCTGGTCCCGGCGCTCTGCGCGCCGGAGGCTGTGGCGAGCAGGCCGAACTGGTGGACATGAGCGCCCGTCCCGGAGGAGGATAGGCGCTCATCGCAGGGCTTCAGGTCAGATCGGGAAATGGCCCGGCTGCGTTTCCACCGTGATCCAGCGGGTCTCGGTGAAGCTGTCGATCCCCTGCCTGCCGCCGAAGCGGCCGTAGCCCGAGGCGCCGACGCCCCCAAAGGGCATCTGTGCCTCATCATGCACCGTCGGGCCGTTCACGTGGCAGATGCCGGACTTGATGCGGCGCGCCACACCCAGACCGCGCGCGGCGTCGCGGGTGAAGACGGCGGCCGAAAGGCCATACTCGGTATCGTTCGCCAGCTCGATCGCATGTTCCTCGTCGCGGGCACGGATCATGGCGACAACGGGGCCGAAGCTCTCATCGCGATAGAGGTTCATGGCCGAAGTCACCCGGTCCACCACCGTGGCGGGCATCAGCACGCTGTCCGCCTGGCCGCCGGTCAGCACCGTCGCGCCCTTGCCGGCGGCGTCGGCGATCAGGGCGTTGACGTGATCAACAGTCTTGCGGTCGACGACCGCACCCAGCGGGGTCGTGCCTTCACGCGGATCGCCGGTAGCCATCGAGGCCACCTTCGCCGCGAACTTCTCGGCAAAGGCATCCGCCACCGCCTCGACCACGATGATGCGCTCGGTCGACATGCAGATCTGGCCCTGGTTCATGAAGGCACCGAAGGCGGCGGCCTTCACCGCTTCGTCGAGATCGGCATCATGCAGGACCACGAACGGTGCCTTCCCGCCCAGCTCGAGAAGACAAGGCTTCAACAGGCCGGCGGCGCGTTGCGCAATAATCTTGCCCACGGCCGTGGAGCCGGTGAAATTGATGCGCTTCACCTGCGGCGCATCGATCAGGGCCCCCACCACCGCAGGGGCATCGGCCGGGGCATTGGTGACGACATTGACCACGCCTTCGGGAAAGCCGGCCGCTGCAAAGGACTCGATGATGAGAGCGTGGGTGCGCGGGCACTGTTCGCTGGCCTTCAGGATAACGGCATTGCCACAGGCGAGCGGAACCGCGATGGCTCGCACGCCGAGGATGATCGGGGCATTCCACGGCGCGATGCCAAGGATCACGCCAACCGGTTCACGGATCGCCATGGCAAGGCATCCTGGTTTGTCAGACGGGATGATTTCGCCGGTGATCTGGGTTGTCAGCGATGCGGCTTCGCGCACGATACCGGCAGCCAAGGTCAGATTGAACATCGCCCAACCGGCCGTTGCGCCGATTTCGCCCATCATGGCGTCTACGAATGCGTCCTTGCGCGCTTCCAGAGCGTCTGCCGCGCGCAACAGGACGGCACGGCGCGCATTGGGCCCCAGTGCGGCCCAGGCGGGCTGCGCGCCGCCGGCAACTTCGGCGATCGCTGCCATCCGGTCTGCCGTCATGGCCTCTGCACTGGAGGCGACATCGCCCGTCAGCGGATTGATACGCTCAAACTTCATGGCATGCATTCTCCCTAGGAGTTTGCTATAGCTTATAGCATAAGGGTCGAGTGGACAAGAGCGATGACGTCCGTGGCGGCAAAGCCCTCCGCTGCATCCCTCCCATTTCCGGGCCACCGACGAACCGGTACCGCTCCCTTAGAGGGCATTTGCGCAAGCATCTTCCAAGAGTGACAGGCGAGACCCGCGCAGGATTGCGGTTTCCCAAACGCGTACCAAGGAAAGCGATCAGCGCTCGCTCTTCTCCTGACGTCAGCAGCAGCGAACGGCATCCGTCCGCCTCGTTAAAGTCCTCGTGGCAGGCGGTACGGCCATAGCCCCGTTAGGGGAAAGGCCGCCGTCGTAGAACCGCCGCCGCCCAGTTCGACCCGCGGCCGCCCATGCTGATGGTAACTCCCTCCCGCCGGGGCACACTCGTGAAAGCCTGACCTGTGAACTGACCGTCTCTGGTTCGTGTTGAAAATCTCCGCCCTGCCGCAGCGAGCCTAGCCTCCTCGAGCGCTTCCACGTAGAAGTTTGTCTCCAGCGTGATGAAAGGGCCGATGGGTGCCGACCTTGCGGCTGAACCGGTCGACGGTGGCCGCCAGATAGATGAGACTGCGGCCCGTTCGGCAGCTGGGGGAGCAGATTATGCCCCGGCGCGGGCTTATGCCCGGTCCCCACCTGACGCGGCATCGGCGAGGTGTGGGAGCCCTCAATCATCGCTTAATGCCGGGCACCAAACCGGCCGTGTCGCGCGCGCCTTCCAAAAAAGTCAGTCGCGAGCGTCAGCCCCCGCTATTAGGCAACAGCGTCTTCACGTCGACGGCCGGTTCATCCCACACCTTCTCCAATGCGGTGCTCAAGATCGATCGCGGCATCAACAGCAGACGAGCATGTCGTCCTCCGGCAGGAACTTAGCGCGCGCCCTGAATCTGGCCAAGGCATCAACTGCATGCTCCGGTGCTGGGATGCCTTCATCCGGTTCCTTCACGATAGAGGATCTGCCTTACAAGCAAGCCGCCCGAGGGGACACTATGCTGCGTACCACTCGGACGGACGGCATGACGTGAGGCGTTCGGATCGCGGCAACAGCACGCCGCAGCGCTCACACGTGATCCAGACCGCCGGCTCAACCACGTGGCTGGCTGATGCCGTCGGGTATTGCGGAGCGTCCCGTCAACAGGATCTTGGAACTGGCTGTACCGAAATGGCGAAAACCGCCATCTGTTGGAGTTGCCTGGCATGATGTTCCGCCTGCTTTTTGCCATCGTGATTGCCGGCTCGGTGCGGCAATGGGATGGTGGCTCCGCGCGCGGCCACGCTGGGCGTTCTCTGTAGGGCTGTGGGCTTTATTGAGTATGGTTGCGGGGGCAGGATTTGAACCTGCGACCTTCAGGTTATGAGCCTGACGAGCTACCGGGCTGCTCCACCCCGCGTCACCGATTGTGTGCGTT
>NZ_FXUI01000013.1:0-88205 GCF_900182875.1 Novosphingobium panipatense | reverse complement strand
GTGAACGATATTCCTGTGCGCATGCGCCAGACTCGCATGCGAACGCAACAAAGGGAATCCCGAACCGGACTCTTATGTCAGGCGGAAACCACTAGGAGTAGCCAAATATGTCGATAACCGGTGAATGAAGCTGTCGATAACCTGTGATCGGCGGGGTGATAGGGCTGGGATTAGGAACCGCGCGTCAGTCGCCGCCCGCGACGCTGGACCATCCGAACCCTCCACGTGGGTAAGAAATTAAGGGCGATCACTTGAGGCCATCGACCCGCTTATCCCCAATGTCCCCAGCAGGCAGCCGACTCCACGCGCCCACCCAATTGCAACATCAAGGCGCTCTTTCCGATGCCGTCGACTTCGTCGTGATTCAGCTGACCTCAAGATCCGATCGCCTTGTCGTTGACAAAGCTGAAGCGCCGAATTGGCTGGAGAAACAAGCAGACGCGCCTACTGCAAGCGCGTTTCGGCACCCAGCGAATAAGAATCCCTGGATGGCCGATCATACAGCGAAATCGGCTCCGGCGTGGTTAGCGCCTGCGGTCCCCACATCGTCACGCTCGGAACGCAGGGAAAGACCTGCGGCAGCACCTGCGTGAACCTTGCCCAGATCCGATCCGCTTCAGTGACGATGACAAGGCGCGCGCTCCATTCCCTGTCGATGTCCGCCGCCAAAGCTAGGTGCCACACCTCGTTGTCCATCCGAACGCGTCCCGCGCTGATGCCCTGGACAGCACCCCAGGGCACTTCAAATCGCATGTCTTCATTCGCGACAACCATGCCTGCAAGCGTGACGGCTGAAGGACGAAACCAACTGGAATTACCGTTCAGCACAGGGGCACACCCTCACTAAGGATATCGTCGACGGTGATCCTGGCGCTGCCCTGGCCGGTGATCCTTTCGATGCGGCCGCGCGGCGTCTGGATGGATGCGCCGGGAAAGGCGATTTCAATGACATGGGCATCGGGAACCAGCTGTCCCGTGGCATCGAGGACATGGATACGAGGCATGAGTTTGACGCGGTAGTCCATCGGGTCGATCTAGCGCGGCGTCTCCAGGTGATAAAGACGGGCCATGTCGGAAAGGCATAGCAGGGACACCGCGACATTCGTAATCGCAAGCCGGCCTGTCATCAGCTTCGCTTCCCCGATCGCCCGTTCAGGGCCGCCAGCAGCGCCCGAAAATCGTCGGGCCGAATGATGCGTTCGAACTGGAAGCCGCTGCGATCGCCATGAACCCAGACGAGATGGGCTTCGATACGCCCTATGACTGGTAGGCGGATCTCAATTCTTTCCCCGCGTTAGATTTCCACTTCATTCGCGCACATGAAGCCCTGATCGGAGATGTTGATGATCTCTAGCGTCAACTCACCCAGGCGGCGTCTGCCGCGACGCATTTCAATCATGGAATACTGTTCCAAAGGTCGGAACCGGCACCCGCACCCAGGCCCTTCCAGCGGCCCTCAAGCAACAGCAATCCGGTTAATTTTCGGTAAAATCCACCGCTGAATCCGCAGTTTTGCGACACCGATCTCCCCACCGCCGTTGTCCCATGGTGACGAGTCAAGTTTGCCTCAGAGGGCCGATTTGTATGCGGCCAGGCAAATCGATTACAGTGCGCCGGGCCTGCAACTGGTTCAGGGAATTTTGAGGATGACATCGCGAGACGACATGGTCGCGACGTGGCTCGCGGCAATAGAGCAATTTCGCAAGACTCGCCACACCTTCACCGAGTGGCGGGCGAGCACGCCCTGTCCAGATCCTAATCTCACTCCCGAAGACTATGACAAAGCCTGTGCGAGGGTACGCAAATGGGAGCGAACCGACGCCAGTTTCGCCGTCCCCTACGAGACAGCGGTCCAAACCCTCCTATCCCTCCCGGCGCCCAATATCGAAGCGGCAATCGTCAAGCTGAAACTGGCGCGTGAAGCGCTGCGCGATCAGGACGTGGAGGAAATCATCGTCCCGATCCTGCAAACCATCGAGCAGGATCTCCATCGCCTTGCCGACGACGAGAATGGCCCCGAGGCTGAGCCCAACTAGGCGAGCCTACCAAATCCCGCCATCTACCCTGCACGCCCGGTCCTCGAGCGACAAAAATTGAGCCTTCCACGCAGATACGCCCGGAAGGCTCCAGTCATGAGCGCCGCCTCACCGGCGGCGTCCTTCGGGTCGCTGCCGGTGATTATCTCACGTAGGCCGTCAAATCGCATTACAATATTGCAAGATCGACCTCTCGGATGTGGGACGGAGAAACGCCGGCCAGCCTCGCTCCTACGTGCCGCCGACACGGCACCAGCCACCACCGCAACAATCTGGTTCTCAGCGGGACTTCGTGAGACACCATGCGAAAAAGAAGCTGGCCGCCAGGGCCAGCCTTTGAAAGTCAGGGTGAGGATGCCCCAAAAGGCAAAAGATGGCTGCGCTTGTTGGGAATCGGGCGCAACATCACATTTTGCATGAGAGCGTACGATAAATCAGAACGCCACCGGCTCCGAACTCGACAGATGAGGCGCCTATTCTGAAATGCCCTCGATTTAAGCGCGGGCCGGACGCGCTTGTTGGGCCGTCTCGATGTAACTGATCGCATCCTGCACCGTGACTATGGTGTCGATATCTGCGTCGGCAATCGTCACGCCGAATTCATCTTCGAATGCCATCACCAGTTCCACCACGTCGAGACTGTCGCCACCAAGATCCTCGATGAACCTCGCTTCGGGCGTGACCTGATCGGCGTAGACGCCCATATGTTCGATCACGATGCTGGTTACTCGTGCGGCGACGTCGTCCATGGAGCCCAACCCCTGCTGATACCGAGCCCCCAACGATATCCGGATCGTTGACACCGATCGGTGCAGAAACGCTGCCGGAGCGAGGGCCTGTCTTCGCATGGTCGCTTCATCCGCCTCGGCTCGTCAAGAGAGGAACTGTAGCCGAGACGGGCTGCTTCACCAGCAGATCGTGCCGCAGACACGCCAATCCAACGTCGATAGGAATGGATCAGTCGGAAACCTGCCTCAGAAGCGCTGCCATTATAGCGGCAAGTGCTTCGTTCCCGATCGCCGAGGGTCGACCGAACGAGGTTTCCCGCCGCCAAGGACGTGTGCAGCAGGATCGATGATGGTGACGCCATCGTGTGAGCTGCTCGCGATGGCATCGGCCATGCCAAACAGTTCCACCCGTCCGCCGTCGTTATAGATGTGCCCGGCGACGGTTCCGCGCACGACCGCGCGGGCATCTTTCTCCACCCGCAGATCGCCGGCGATCGTGCCATGCAGGATGAATCGCTTGCCGCTGCGAACTGTCGCGCCCCCGGAAATCCTGCCGTAGAGCGCGATATCCTCGTCGAGCGCGAGAGGGCCATCGATGTTGCCGTGAACTGCCTTCACTTCAGCTACTCAAAATATCCGTACCATACCCGCGCCGGCAATATGCCGCGCCGGGAGGCATCCATGCCAAACGGCACTCATCTGCGAGGATCATATGCGAAGCTTGCCCATACTGTTTATAGCGTCGGGAGTCAGTACGCCGTGGAGCCATTCGTCGCTGAAGCGGGTGAAACCAGCGCTCAATGCAGCTGCACGGCCCGGCCCATCCGCGTCTTCCGACGAGATTCCCGAAGGCCGGATAAACTCCTCATGCTGATAGCGTGCCACCGTTATGGCTGTCTTGCCGGATCATCCTTCTGTTCCCTCTGCCGGTTCTGCTCTTCATGCAGTTCCCGCGCGATCTGGCGGCCAAGAAGCTCCGCCAGACGCATGATGGCAGCCTCGGCTCGCGGCGACAGAGCAGGGCAAGGCTCGGGATCGCGCCGCTTCCGCTTCGTCACAGTGACCTCCGGGACGGCAGCGGCCGTCTCGCCCGAAAATCAATCGGTGAGCATTGGCGTGGAGGGTGGGGAGGGAGGAAAGTGAGGTGGGTGAAGGCGGCGATGGTTCGCCTCGCCTTTCCCCCCGACCCATCGCACCAGGTTTTTCTGCCATCGAAACCTGTGCTATTCTCCTCTTCGGAAAGGCTCTGCACATGCAGGATGTTGATCACGTCGAATCCGCAGAAAAGGCGCCCCCGCCATCTCCGCGCGCGGCCGACTGGTTCTGGCGCCCCTGGTATGCCAAAATCTACCTTGCACTGGCGCTGCTCTACTGGATCGGCCTCGAACTGATGATGGCCATCCCCTTCGACCGGTTGAACATCTATCTTGCTAACACGATGGTCCTGCTGATCTTCGTGTTCAATCCGGTCACAGTGGCTGCGATCCTGGGATATGGCTTCCTTAAGGCCAAGGTTGGCTGTGGGGAATGGGTGATTACGCCGGGGCCTCCTTCCCAAAGGCCGACTATCGATCCCTATACAGACCCGTTCGATGCTCGATCCGGCCTTCGGCACCTTCGACACATTGGCGTGATCAAAGACTGAGACTGAGATCACGGATCCCGCCGTTCTTTGAAGCTGGGATCACCATCCGCCAAGCCATTGTCACGATCAAATAGCAGTCGACCTGAACTAAGGATCGATGATTGCTCCATCGAAGCGATAGGCCCTGTGACATCAAAAATGCCGCGGCCCGCGTCGGCTTGCCTCAGGTAACGGTTGCGCAAACCATCATTGCCAAGCACTTGCTCACTCAGATGTTTGGCAAAAGCCTCTTCTGGGCGGCCGCTGCGAGAAGCGGTCTTTTCGGCTGAGGCGATTGCTTCCCGAACGTCGTAATTTACGATATCGATCGATGATTGCGCAGATACTCCAGCACTGCCACGATCTACGATATCCATTCCGATCTTGCCGGTCAGCGAACCCGTGGCGCTTCCTCCGCCATCGCTTTTGTCGTCACTCTTTTCCTTTCCGGCCGCAACGCCCCGCGAAGCCGAAGCGGTAAGATCTGCAGATATGATCTGATTGTCCGTGGTCTGATGCTCAGCCGATCGCGAAAGCGACCTTTGCCATCCCGTCTGCGCGATGATCGCGGTGACATCGCGTTCCAGCGTATCGGCCACCTGCGGCTTCAGCCGCCAGTTGCCGCGCCGGTCCATCTCGAACCCGCCACGCAGCCAGTTGGCCATGGCCGCCTGCCCTTCCTTGCCGCTGCCTAGGAAGTGCTCGATGGTATCGGGCCCCGCCTGCTTGCTGGCCTCGAAGCGCGTGCTGGTGTCATTGCGCGCGGACTGGCTGAAGCCGGTACTGCTGGAGACGAGCAGATCGTTGTGCGCAAAACTGAAGCGCGCATGCCCGCCATTGGCGATGGCGCCAAGCTGGCTCTCGTTGATGAGACCGCCCCGCCACATCTGCGCTGCGAGTTCGGGCGTCAGATTAAGACTGAGGTCCCCATTCTGGTCCATCGCGATCTGGCGCTTCGACATCTCGACCCCATGCGCGCGTAGCAGCGCCTGGGTGCGGGTGAGGCGCTCCCGCTCGACGATCCCGGTCAGGCGCTCGTTGCGCGCGCGATCGGCGATGCCTTCCGCGCCGCCCTCGGCCATGTCGACCTGGTTACCGGCGGTACCGGCAAGCGCGCGAATGAAGGAATCGAGACGCGCGGCTTCTCGCACGGAAACGCCTGCAGCCGCGGCCCCTTCGGCAAAGCCGGCATTATCCGCCTGCCGCCGCTGTTCACCGATCTGCGCGTTGCTGCGCACCCCGTCGGGCCCGATTTCGCGCTGGGCGTCGAGCTTGCCCGATCGCTCTGCGAAGTCGTAGCCCGCAGCTTCGCGCGTGCGTCCATAGACACTCGCGCCCTCGCGCGCCGCCTCGGCGCTCGCACCATCGGCGGTCCCGACCTGTACCGCGGCATTGTAGCTCTCCAGTGCGCGCAGCACCTGAGCCTCGCTCCGCCCGGTCGCGCGGGAAAGCTGGCTGATCGCCGTCGATCGCGCCTCGCCCGAGAGAGCATTGATGAAGCCGATGCG
Organism: Novosphingobium panipatense; assembly: GCF_900182875.1. NCBI lineage: Bacteria > Pseudomonadati > Pseudomonadota > Alphaproteobacteria > Sphingomonadales > Sphingomonadaceae > Novosphingobium > Novosphingobium panipatense. The sequence goes on along the minus strand of NZ_FXUI01000013.1, from coordinate 82,309 downwards.
CCGGCTGGTTTCGGTGACCGAGAGACCCAGCATGGCGGCTGCCTGGCGCTGACCCTGATTGCCGCCGGTGCGATGCGCCTGCTCGGTCGCGACATTGCCGCGCTCGACGGCAGCGACCCGATTCCCCGCGTAGTCGCGCCGTCCCTCCATCGCGCCGACCTGCGTGTCAGCCGCGGTGAGGTCGTTGCGCAGCATCTGGTCCTGCTCGAAGGCGTTGGCGGTCAGCTTGGCGAAAGTCGGATCGGCCCCTGCCTGGGCAATGACGGTGGAAGCCTTGAGCGCGGCATCCTTTGGGTCATAGCCGCTGCGCTCGAAATGCCGCTGCGCGCCCGACTGCATCATCTCGTAAGCGCGCTGGTCGCCGAACGCCTTCCACTGTACCATGTTCTGCGCGAAGGCTGCAAAAGCTCGCTCGCCCGACTGGCCTTCCCCGAAATACGTCGTGCCCAGCTTTCGCAAGGCATCGCCCTGGGCGAAGTTATGGATGGCCGATGTCGCTGCGTTGGCGCGAACGACGCGGGCCGTCGCCGGGTCGCTGAGGTCCCGTCCAACGAGGGCAGGGGAGAGACCGCCCAGTTCGCGTGCGGCGTCGGTTCGGCCGAGCCCGAACGCAGCAGTCCCGCTCGCCCCGCCGCCCTGTTCGCCGAGTACGGCTGCGGAGGAGGCGAAGGCCCGGTCCAGACCGAAACTGCTGCGCTCGCCGAAGTCGCCGAACCCGGAGGACGCCGATCGCCGCGCAGCCGTGCCGCTCGCCGACGCCTGCGCTTCAAGCGCCGAGGCGTAGCCCTCGCTGGTCCCGACAGTGGCCGCTGCCATGCTGCCCTGGCCCTGGACCCCGAGCATGCCCGAGGTGAAGGCGGTGAACATGTTGCCCGAGAAGCGGAACACCGTGAACACGAACGCGCCCGCCAGGCCAGCGGCAGCCGTGCGGAACGAGCCGAAGATGGCGAGCGCCTTCATTGCCGCCGAGGGCGCGAGTATCCAGCTGTCGGCGGCGACACTGGTCGCGCGCAGTTCGGCCAGAACATCCATCGCCCGCCCCAGGGTCAGCTGGTAGATGCCGGCATCGATCACGCCCCACAGAGCGACGAAGACGAAGAGGCCGAGCGCGAAACTCGCGACCCTCAGATTGATCGGCGTCAGGATGAAGAGCAGCGCGATCGGCATCATCATCAGCATGATCGCGAAGACCGAGGCGCGGATGGTCGGCATCCATTCGTTGGCGGTCGAGAGCGTGGCAAGCCCGTTGGACTCGATCGCGCGATTGGCCATCACCCGTGCGGTCGCCGCCGGCGAATCCTCGAACAGGACGTCGCCCACTGTCTGGCCGAGCAGGATGTTGGTGAGGAACTTCTGCCGGCTCATCGCCTGCCCCAGCATCATCTCGCCCAGGCCGTCGATCTGCTGGCGGCAGCGGTCACGCTGGGCCGTCTGGGTCACGTCGAAGCCGGTGCGTGCGCAGACCTGGTCGCTGTAGGCATCGAACAGGGTGGAATCCGACAGACGCTCGGAAATGTGGCTCCATGCCGCCTCGCAGCTCACCGTCGTTCCCGCCTTGTCGCTCGCCGTGAACACGGTCGAGAAGGTGGCCGGTCCAGCCATCGCCGCGAAAGAGGCGGGAAGGTCGGTCGAGGTCCGGAAGAGCTGATCGTCGTCGACGCCATAGGCCGGGGAGACGCGCGCGACCGGATAGCACTGGCGCACATAGTCCTTCACCGTCGCATCGAGGAAGGTATCCACCATCGGGCTGCGCGGAGACACCGCGTTCAGGAACAGGTCGAACGCGTGGCCACCCGCTCCGAACTCGAGCTTGGCATTGGGATCGGTGGTATTATCGTCGATCGTCTCGGCAAGCGCCCGTTCCATGAGGTTGGTGACGCCCGCGACCAGCACGATGAGATTGGGGACATCGCCCACCGGCTGGTAGGCGTTGCGAACCCGGTCGTAGACATGGACCGTGCCGGTCGTGGCGATCATCCCGGCGAACAGGCCGATGCCGACCAGCATCTGGAAGCCAAAGGCGACGAGCCCCATGCCCGAGCCCCGGATGCTGGCGATCACCGCGCCGAAGGCGATGCCCGCCACCGCGATGATCACCACCAGCGTCTCGTAGCGCGGATCGCCAAAGATCATCGCGATCAGGTGGAAGGCATCGACGGTCTCGGAAAAGCCGTCCCAGGTGTAATAGCTGGAATCGATCGCCAGCGCCGGCGTCGCGACAAGCGAGCCGGCGAGGGCAATCAGCAGGCGAAGAAAGGAGCGCATGGCGGGCCTCACCGGTTACGATTGGCGTTGGCGCCCGCGGCATCGCGGGCGTCGCGGTCGCGCTGGCGCACGACCCCGGCATAGCTGGCCGAGAGGTTCGCCTGGTTCATCGCGGCCATGTAGGACTGGCGCATCTGCGCGCGCTGGCGCAGCACTTCGTCCCGGAGCTCGCGAAGCTGCTCGATGCCCTTGGTGAGGATGCGCGTCTGGCACACGTTCGTATTCGCCGAGTCCGCCGCGCCCGCCGTGGTGACGCCGCGCTCGGCGTTCTGGAGGGCGAAGTCGATCGAGCGGGTCAGGTCATTGAGCATCTGGTAGGCGAGGGTGAGCGCCACCAGCTCGTCGGTGTCGGCGATCACGCTGTCGGTAAGGCCCTGGCGCACGCCCCATTCAAGCAGGCGATAGACCGGCAGGGTCCGCACGTTGGCGACAAACTGCTTCTCCTCGCTCGTCAGCGCCGAGCGGGTGCGGATCTTCGCGGCGACCGATTCCATCTTTTCGCGCGCCAGCACCAGCGCGCCGCGCCCGCTGCCGTTCACCGAACAGTCCGAGGCGGTGGCGGGAATGTTGAGCGCACGGGTCGGCACGCGGCCGGTCAGGAAATCGTCCGCGCTTTCGGTGTCCTGGTGCGGGCAGGCGGGAATGGCCGAGAACACCGGCACCTTGTCGTTCGCATCCCAGCGCATGTAGACGTCGCCGACCCGGGCCCGCATGACGCCCGCCCAGTCCGAAGCGCCGACCCGGGCGGCGGCATGCGCGAGGAGCGAGCCGGTCTTGAAGATCTCGGTCACTTCCGCCGGGCAATTCTCGAGCGCGTCCTTCAGGTCCTCGGTCGGATTGCCCTTGTTCGCCTGGATCTTCTCGCGGCTCTGCTGCCAGCTGTTGGCATAACCCTCGCGGATAGACTTGTAGCCGGTCATCTCCTCGAGGATCCCCGACATGTTGTCGTCGCCCCTGGCGATCTGGACCATGCGATTGGCGAGGCGGCAGTCGTTCACCTGGATCGAGTTCAGGTAATTGGTCGCGGCCTCCATCTTTGAAATTATATTCCCCATCTTCTCGTCGAGGGTTTCCAGCAGATACTGGAAGGCGACCGCTGGCGCGGCCTGAAGGATGGTCTCCAGCTTCTCGACGAGATATTCCGGATCGAGGAACGACATTCCGCCTAGGAACATGTCGATGCCGCCGCAGCCCGCCTTCACCTTGGGCAGCGTCAGGCTCATGAGATAGTCGTCATGGACGTCGACCCGGCCCGACATCCCGCCCGCGGTCACATAGCCGCGGGTCTGGTCCTCGAAACTTCCGGGCGATGTGTAGGTGACATTGTCGAACCAGCTTTCTGTCCAGCTCTGCGCATGGGCGGGAACCGCGTGGCCGCACGATGCGACCACCAGGAAGAGCACGAAGGCCGGAGCGCGACGATTCAGGCGGCGTGGATTACATTCCATGGCGGGCATCCCAGTGAAGTGGAAAGGTGACGCGGCCCCGCCATGATCAGCGTCCCTTCCGGTTTGAGGAGGTCGGCGCCCTCACGCCGACGATCCCGGTGAATTTGGACATGGCGCGCACGCCGACAGCGGTCCGCGCCCCGGTCAGCATCCGGGCCGCGAGCCAGGCGTTACGCGCGATGTTCGCTCCATGGTCCGTGCCAATGGCGATGGGCACCATGCGGTTCGGGTCCGTGGCCGCGCGAACCCAAGCGACCGGGCTACCGACCCAGGGAAGTCCCAGACGCCCCGAGCGCAGCATCGCCTCCTCGGCGCCGATGATGCGAACCTGCCAGCCATAGCGGGCGCGGAATGCGAGCAGCTTCGACCACAGATCGGCACAGGGCAGGCAGCCGGGCGCGGTGCTCATCTCGATCACATAGAGCGAGGCCTGGTCACGTAGCATGGTCTCGAAGTCGGGAGGAAAGGCGCGCGTCACCGGAACGCGCGATAGCCACAGGTGCATGTCGGAGGCGGTCGATACCGGGTGAATGGCGGCCCGCCTGGCGATGTCCCTGTTCGCCTGCTGCGCGGCAGCTTGGTTCGCCGCGCAAAATCCTGCGGTGATCAGCAGGGCGTATCCAAGACGCACGCGCAGCCTCATGGTTTAGGCTCCCGCACATCGATAAGATCGCCGCCGATCACGCGCGGATCGGTCGAGGAGACCGGGCCATTGGCGAGCGCATCGAAGAAGCCGTCTTCCTCGCCCGCGCCGGTCAGCCACTGCTCGGGCCGGATATCGCCGCTGAGCAGCCGCACCGCCTGGTAGGCCATCTGCGCGATGTTGGGATAGGTCTCGACCCCGGCGGCGATGACCATGCGCTGCTGGCTGTTCCGGCGGATGACCATGGTCGTGGGTGTCACCTCCACCCCGAAGCGCTGCCCAAGTTCGGGTTTCCGGTCGAGATCCATGAGGCTGACTTGCCAGCCCATCTCGTCCTGGAAGCGCTGAACGATCGGCCACTGCACCCGGCAATAGCCGCAGGACCCGCGCGCGAACATGACGAGCGCGAATTCTCCCGCTTTCGAGCGCAGATACTGCCGGCGCAGCTGGTCCTTCTGCGCGCCGAGCACATCGCGCGCCTCGCCGACCATCGGGTTTGCCGCCCTCGCATTGAGCTCGGGATGCGTGAGCATGGCGAGCTGGGTGACGCCTGCGAAGGCGCGGGCCTTGCGCCGCGCGAAGTCCTGCAGCCGCCAGAAGTCCGATACGGCCTCGACGGTAAGCACCGTCGCGGCATAGTCGCGCTGCTGTTCGATCAGCGTGCGTATCTTCGGCGGCGTCCAGGTCGCCAGTTCCGCCATCGGCGGGATCACCGGCTTCACCAGCGCGTCCGGATCGGGCTTCTCCTCCTTGGCCTTCTCCACCTCGGGCGACGCCTGATACCACCAGTAGCCGCGGCTGCCACTTTGCGGGCTGGTGCGCCCGGCCGCCTGCGCCAGCGCTACCTGGGTGGGCAGCAACAGGGCCGCGGCAAAGGCAAGCCGCCGCCTCACAGCAGCTTCTCCATCCGCGTCAGACGATCGATCGCGACCGGCCCGTAATAGCGGCTGTCATATCCATCGGGATGCTTCGAGCCGACGAAGATCATGCTATCGGGAATGTGCGTGACGCCCGGGCGCCAGTGCGTCAGCGCCTTGCCGCCGCGGCCGACCGGCTTGCTGGCGCCCATCAGGCGGCCGTTGCAATAGTACCATCCATTGCCGGGCTGCCCGAGGCGACCGGCCTTCTCGATCATGACGATCCGCTCGCCCGGCATGCACAGCGCATATTTGGTAACGTTGACCGCCCTCGGACCCGCCACCGGGTCAGACAGCATGAACGATACGAGATCGCCGCGCCCGATCGGCCCGGGCGCGCGGTGCACCACCCAGGCGTCGATCGACGGGGTCATCACCAGCGTCATGTGCGGCATCGCCCACCAGGCGAAGAGACCGATCGGGAGAACGATACCGTAAGCCTTGAACAGCTGCGCGGGGCGCGCCGGCTGGCCAAGGCCACTGGCGCCGAGCGCCACGGCGGCGCGCAGCGGCAGATCCATGGCCTCGCGCCAGAGCCGCTTACCGGCGCGCCAGGCGAGCGAGAGCATCCCGCACCTCCTCTCCGCCGCCGAGGCGGCCATATTCCTCGAGCAGCCCGGTAAGCGCCGCGTCGCCGAACACGAGATGCGGCGCGCGCAGGAGCACCTCGTCGCGCTCGCAATAGGGCTGGGTGGGATCGCCGGGGACCATCGCCAACGCCGGCACCCGGGTGACGCCATGCTGGCGGAAGACCAGCGGATCGACGATCAGCTGCACATCGCGCATGGCGCAGGCGGGACCGTCGCACCCCGGATCGATGCGCAGGATCGCCGCCGACAGGCTTGCCATCGGCGCGACCTGCCGCATCCCGCCAGGCATTCCCCGAAACGCCATGACGCCGCCGGCCCGCTCGAGTTGGCCCGCGTAGGTCCGCAGTGTCGCGACCGGCATCGCGGACGACACGAACAGCACCGGCACCCAGCGCGTCTCACCACCAGCGGAGACCACGCCGGCCAGCGCCGCGGCTTCGGGCTGTTCCAGTCCCAGCGCCTGCGCGACCCGGCGACTGGCCGCTTCGCGCTCGGCGGCGAGCGCTTCGCGCGCGGCCGCGACGTCTCCTTCCGCGCGTTTGACCATGGCGGGATCCGTCTTGCGGCGGCGAAGCCCTTCGAAAGCGCGCCGCTGCGTGGCGGTGTCCGGCTTCGTCGGCAGAACGGGCGAGGGGATGGTGCGGTCCTTCGCCTTGCCGGCGGCGCGCTTTACGCGCTCCATCGCTTCCGCACCCTGGTCCTCGATCCGCGTGCGGGCGTTCTCCGGCTGTGCCTGCCCGGTCGCGGCCGGCGGCTCGCTTGCACCTGCCCCTATGGGGACACAGGCGAGGCAAGCCATGAGGAGGGCGCGGCTAGTTGCTGATCGTCTGCATATAGGCATCGATCTTGTCCTTCATGTCGATCTGGATTTCGCTCTGGGCGCGCGCTTCGATCTCCTCGTAATATTCCGAGAGGTCCATTCTGCTGAAATCGAGCGCCTGGAATTCTTCCGCGGTGAACCCGCGGCAATAAGGGTTCTTCGCCGTGCCCCAGCCCTTCGCGACGAAGCTCTTGAGCTGCGGGCGTCCCTGTTCCTGGATGATGCGGCCGAGTTTGGTGTTGAAGCAGCAGTGGCCTTTCGCCTTCTGCACGCAGATGCCCAGGATCTTCGACGAGCAATAGCTGCCTACCTCGTGGCACATCCCCGAGCCGCGCAGCATGCCCACTTCCATGTCCTCCTGGTCGCAGCCCTGCAGCAGCACCTCGATCATGAAATTGACGGCAAGGCTGATCGCGATCGAGGTGGGATCGATGCCGACGATGATCGCATTGGCGCCCGCGCTCGCCGCCTGGTTCGCGGTCGCTCCTGCCTTGAAGGCGGTGTAGGCCGCCTTGAGGCCCGTGAAGACGCCCTTGGCGACGGCGATCTTGGTCGAGATCGACGAGATCGAACTGCCCATGCCGTCCTTGACGATCTTGCCCTTGTCCTTGCAGCAGTTCTGAAATGTGGTGCTGAGACCTGCGGGACGACAGCGCGCGGCGCGGCCCGAGAATATCTCGATCGTGCCCAGGCAATTGCCGTCGGCATCGACGTCGTCGTCGGCCTCGACACCGGGATCGTCGAGCGCCGCTTCCACGATGACGGGATTGGCGCTGGTGTCGATGCAGGTGTTGGCCGAACAGGCGGCCGCGCCGCCGCTCGCGGGAACCGCGCAGGCATATTGATCGCCGAGCGGGCAGTGCAGCGCGCCTGCCGTGTCCGCCTCGCACGTCGTCTGGCCGATCGGGCACATCCATCCACCCGAAGCGGTCAGATGGCAGGTGGCTGTCTCGCCTTCGTCGGCCGCATCGCCGTTGCCGTCGAGATCAACGGCGCAAAGCTGCTGCGCGGCGGCCCCTTCTGGAAGCGCCAGCACGCCGGTCATGAGCAGCATCGCCGCTGCAAGGAGGGACCGCACGGCGCTCATCGCACACTGCTCGTGCAGACCATGTCCGCCCCGCCGAGGCGTACCGTCTGCATCATCACTGCGGCCTCGGGAAAATCATCGAGACAGCCGCAGCCCTCGACGAGCTCCTCGCCGTCCCCGGCCGGGCAGACGTTGCTGTCCTGGCAGGTGCGGTAGTAATAGTCCCAGCCTGTCGGATCGGTCTGCTTCGATCCGGTTACGCCATCGGGGGCGACGGCCGTGATCGCCTGCGCCTTGCGGGTCTTGCAGATCGGCTCGCAGGCGCTGACGCTGCCGCGATCGGGCATGGAGAAGCTGCGGGTGGTGAGGCTGTAGCTGCCGTCGGCGTTCGCCACCCGGTCGGCGAGCAGCGTCTCGGTCGAGTGGTCGATGATATAGGCGCCGCGCGAGAGATCGGGCTGGGCCGCCGCTCCCAGATCGACGGTGCATCGGTAAGTCCGCTCGCGCAGGAAGAAGTCGCGAGCGATCTGCGCGGTGCAGGCGCCGGTTCCGAACACCCGCGTCTGGGGCAGCGGTGAGAGGCCGGTGTTGACCCCGCTGCGAAACGTCGTGACCCCGTCGACCACTTCATCCTGCAGCCGGCAGGCCTCGTTTGCCCCATAGCCGGAACAGGTATCGACGAGCTGCTCGCTCGTCTTGCATCCGGTATCGACGCTCGCATCGATCGCGGCATAGGCTTCGCCGCCTTCGGCCACCGCAACGCGCAGCCAGATGTCATGATCGCCTTGTGTCATCCGCGAGGTCAGATCGAGCGCGGGGTTCAGGTAGAAAGCGCCCTTCTTCTCGCATTTGCCCGGCGGCAATCCGGTCCCGGTCCAGCTCTGCGGCCCGGAACCCAGCAGTTCGCCGTCGATGCGGATCTGCGCCCAGTCATCGGCGCCGAAGCGGGTGAGGAGCACCTGGCGCAGGCGGTCGCTGTCCTTGATCCGCAGTGTCATGTGGAAATCGAAGATCGAGCAGGATCCGCCCGAGAGGCTGTTGTCGGACGGCGAGCCCATGAGGAAGGTGACGTTCTGGGAGCCCGTGACAGAGGTCGCATAGCCACCCGCGACCCGGTCGATGATCTTCTCGATGGTGATTTCTTTCTGGGTGATCTGCCGGGTAATGGTGCAACTGCGGCTGACTTCGGACGTGCCGGTGCCGGTCGAGGAGGCGGCGAGCGCCTGGAACACGCTGCTGGCCTGCGCGGCGGCGGAGGCGTCGCTCGAGATGGCGCCGGGATTGCTCTTGTACGCGGTGGCGCCGACAGCGGACTGCGCTGTGCACGAGGTGGTCTGGGCGCCGGTGTAGCGGATGACCGGCCCATCGATCGCCGCTTGCGAAATGGCGATGCGCGCGTCCGACGTGGTGAGCGCGCCGACGACGCCGCCGCCGAGGTCCTTCAGCACCGAGGCGATGTTGCCCCACACCAGGTTGTTGCCGCAGCTGTTGTTGACGCAGTAACAGCCGGCAAGCTCGGTCAGCTCGACTTCGCTGAGCTTGAGCGCCCCCGAAGCCGCGGTGTCCCAGCGGAAGAACCGGCAGGCATCCCACGTCCCCGGCGTACACGAAATGATCCCGTTCGCGCAGATGCCCGAGGTCACGACGGGCACCGTCAGCGCCTCGTCGAAGCTGCCGTCGAGATCGCTGTCCCGCGAAATGCTGAGCGTGCCGATATCGCCGGTGGCATTCGGCTGCGCGATCAGTTCCAGATAAGTCGCGGTCTTCTGGCAGGAAAGATCGGGCGTGAACGCTTTGGATGAGTCTATCGTGGTGATGCTCTGACCCGCCATCCCCGGCGTCACGTAGTTATCCAGCAGCGCATCGCTGTCCGCGCTTTTGGCGCGCGCGGCGGCGGCCGCGGCGCGGGCGCGGTCCTCCGGCGTCTGCGCGTACAGCGGCACGGACAGCCCGAGCACCGCGGCGAGGAAGAGGGCGCGGGTCTTCATGGCTGGATCTCGCCTGGAACCAGCCCACGCGACCCGCGCCGCAAACGGAACAGCAGGACGCCGCCCTCGCTGTGCGACCTTTCGGCCCTGAACACGGCCTGCCCCTCGAAGACGGTCAGCGTGGCCACGACGACAAACGGCGAGGAGGGGCGCACCGTCTGTCCATCGTCTGTATCCAAGGCCACGCCGACCGCCCGACCGACACCGGAGGGGGGAAACGGCGCCCGTCTGACCGCGATGGGAACGCCCGGGCTGATGGGCTGACGGGCAGGCCACCGGCTGATCCCGGGCGCTTTCACGCGGTTGTCGGAGGGCGACCTGCTCACGGCGTCGATACCCCGGCGCAGCAGATCGTCTTTTCAAAGAGCATGAACTGGGCGTTGTCCTTGCCTGGTGCGTGCTTCGCGCTGGTCCAGAGCGCACCGGGCCGGCCGACATTGACGCAGCTGCCGCCCTTGACCGGCTCCATCAGCTGGAACTTGTAGCGGCTCTTGGTCCACACCGGCTGCGGGATGAAGGAGCAGCCGTCGGCCGAACTGATGGTGAGCGCGCCGAGCCGACCCATCATGAACAGGCCGCGCGCGGCAAGACCGGCCCAGGCCTCGACGCTGTCCCCGAAATGAATGTCGCCCGCGACTGGATAGGTCGCGCCCCACGAACCCATGCACCAGAACAGCGGATCGACGACCTTGCCCGCGGCTGCCGCCGCGCTGTCGGCCATGCAGGCAAGCCCCGCCGCCGGATTGCCGAACAGGATCGCCTCGGGCTGGATGATCGCGCCCAGCGTTGCCGATTGCCAGGTCGGCAGGACTTCGGTGATGAGGGCGACGTCGAAGCCGTCGTCCTCGATGCACGGCAGGTCGGTGAACATGTCGAGCATCTTCCAGACCGGCGAGATGTAGTAGTGCATCTGCGCGAACATCTTGCGCGTGTTGGTGCCGTCGGCGAGGCTGCTCTGGCTTCCCTGCAGTTTGCCTCCGGTCGGCATGATGTCCGCGCCGAGCGCCATCATGCAGCCCGGTTCGGTCACGACATCGACCATGCGGTTCGGCGACCAGAAACTGACTTTCACCCCGAACCAGAAGGTCACGCCCTTGCGGCAGGCGCAGAGCGGCTTGGACGCCGACTGGGCGTCGAGCGCCTTGCCGAGCGGTTCGCTGGGGCCGACCTTCACCCCGCCGATGGTGATCGGGAAGATGCAGTTCCAGCGCACCTTGGTGATCGGGTTGAACACCGTGCCCGCTTCGCATTTGGACGCATGGGCGGGAGCCGCGACCGCCAGTGCGGCAAAGCCGCAACTCAGCGCGAGCAATCTGCGAAGCGACAATAGTTTCATCGCACTGCCCTCCGGTCGGTTTTGCGCCTGTCGACTTCGGCAAGCACGAGCTTCTGGCCGTCCTGCGCGACGATCACCGGCGCGACGGTCAGGCCGAGCCGCGCCTTGACGCGTTCTTCGAGCAGGAACAGCGCGCGGCCGTGCCGTTCGCCCAGGGTGATCGCATCGGCATCACCGGGGCTGCCCTCCGCGAGCAGGATGAAGTCGGCGGGCCTTGCGGTGCGCAGCGCCCAGTCGAGTTCGCGCGGATGCACGACGATCAGCCGCTGGGGCAGTGACACATAGGCGAGCGGGTTGAAGCTGTAGCCCTTGGCATAGAGCAGCTTGCCCTCTGGCAGGCGGATATCCTGGTCGAGCGTATAGAAAGGGACCACCGTGCGGGTCCGATCCGCGCGGGCAATTCCGAGCGATGCCGCCTTCATTGCCGACCAGCGCTTGCGCGGCCCGAAGGCCGTCGTCATATCGGGAACGCGCGCGGCCCGGCCCTCGATCTCGCTCAGTGCGTCGGGTTCGGCGATGGGCCAGGTGCGACCGATGGTGCTGGTCCCCGCAAGGGCCGCTGTCGAGGTCGCGAAGGGAAGGGACAGCGTCGCCAGCGCGGACAAAACCTGGGCGAGGCAATGTGTAGACCTAGCGACCATGACGACGCCTCCATCCAGCCTGGCCGCCATTGCGATCCTCGCCGATCGCCGCGCTGATCACGGCAACGGTGGCAATGATCGCGGTGATGACGACGAGCAGGCGGAACCGACCGGGCACGGCGGGCAACTGGCAGGCGATGCAGGACTGAACCAGCAGCAGGCCCTGGCTGCCGACTAGCAGGCGGATAGGCCCTGGGGCCGGCGTCGAGGAGAAGATCCCGTTCACCGATGCCTCCCCTGCCGCAGGTGCGACATCAGCTTGCCGCAGGCGCCGGAAAGACCGATCAGCAGCATGCCGCTCGCAAAGCAGGCGGCGGCGACGATGATCCCGGCGCGCAGCGCGGGCAGGACCGGCTGGCGAAGCGCGAGGCCGGCGATCGTCACGAGTGCGCCCATCATGGAGGTTTCGATAGCGACGAGCCGCAACCGCCAGCGAAAGGCGGCCGCTTCCGCCCGCTGGGCGACGCGCGCTTCGATGGCGGCCTGCACGGCCGGGTCCTGCTCCCAGTCGAGCAGCAGCTGGTCGGGATGCGGGGAGGGTGCGCGCGTCATGCCGAGGCGCCATCCGATTGACCATCCCAACTGCGCTCCCGGCCGCCGGTATCACCCAGGATCTGTACGGGATCGATACCGGCGAGTTCACACACGGCTTCCAGCGGGCTGCGCCCGGCGCGCAGCAGCGCCTCGAAGGCGGCGACCTCTCCCGGCGCTGATGTGTTGATCCAATAGCTGAAAGGATCGACGACCAGCCTCGCGATGCCGAGGCCAAGCGGCGAATCTATGAACACCTCGGAATAGTTCGGCTTGGCGTTGCGGACCGATTTGAGGAGGTCGAGGACGAAGCCCGAATAGTCGAGGATCTTGTTGTCGACTGCCTTGTCGTAGGTCGAACCCTGCAGCAGGAACTTCGTCGCCGCGTTCTCGAGGATGACCTGGCCGGTGCCGCCGAAAAGCGTCAGATCGTTCATGCTCTGAAGGACGATGCCGAAGCTGCCCTGGTATTTGCGCGCCCGCCGATAGCCCTGACCGAAGGCCTCGGCGAGCCGCGAGAGATCCTGCCCGTCGCTGCGCGTCATGAACTGGGCGGCCTCGTCGCACAGCACGAAGCGGGGACGGCCGCGATCGGAGAGATAAAGCTCCTGGGTAACGGCGTTGACCACGACCATGACGATGACGTTGAAGAGGTCGGGCAGCGCCTTCAACCGTTCGAGCTCGAGCACGACGAACTCGTCGCTGCGGATATCGAAGGTCGAGGGGCCGTTGAAGAAATGACCGTAGGCGCCCCCAGACCCGAAATCGCGCAGGTTGAAGGCGAGCTCGCGCGCGACGGGCACGAGATGGTCGACGCGGTCGAGGTCCGAGACGGCGTTCTCGGGATAGCGCCCCAGCCATTCGCGCACCGCATCGATGCCGTCCTCGCCGCGCCCGCCATCGACGGTCCACTGCACGGCGGACTTGAGGAGATTCCACTGCGAGGTGGTAACGGGTTTGCGGGTGGCGGCATTGGCCATTTCCGCGACGATCGCGACCGCCATGGCGATCGCCGACTGCTTGTCCTCGCCGTCGAGCGCGAGCCCCATGTCGAAGGGGTTGAGGACAAGGCGTTCCTCGCCGATGTCGATGTAGCGGCCCGAGCAAAGGGTGCAGAGCTTGCGATAGCTGCCGCCGATATCGATGATCCGGATGAGCGCGCCTTGCGCGTAATATTGCTGACACAGGTTGTTGAGCAGGAAGCTCTTGCCCGCGCCGGACTCGGCCGAGACGATAAAGTTGTAGTTGTTGATCCTGGGATCGAAGAGGTCGAGCGTGATCAGCTGACCCTTGCGGCCGACGTAGAGGAGCGCCGGGCGCCCGCCCCCGCGAAAATCGGTCTGCACCGGCGCCATCAGCGTCGCGGTTTTCACCGGCATCCGGAAATCGCGCTCGAGCAGCTTCATCGTGCGCTTTTCAGGATAGAGCCCGAAAGGCAGGCTGGCGGCGAGCAGCACCGGTAGCAGATAGCTCTCCTCCTGGACCATGAAGGGTAGCGGTTCGGACTCCCACAGCCGCTTGGCGCGCGCCGCCATGTCGCGCGCCTGCGCGCTGTCGCGGCCCAGCACCCACATTGTCGGGATCACCGAGACAAACCGGCTGTTCGAGGCCTCGTCGAGGATCCAGCCGATCTCCTCGATCTGCTTGCCGACCTCGACCGCGAAGCTGCCCGCTGCCTTCTGCGCGGAAAGAATCTGCGCGCGCTTGTGGATCTCGAACTGCGAATGGTCGAACAGCACCGAGAGGCAGGAGAGGAACGGGCCGCCGATCTGGTCGCTGTCTTCGGCGCTCCCGCGCATGCCGCCCATGAGACGGTTCGCGCGCTCGGCGGTGATGCGCCGCGCGGGCGCCTTGGGCGTCAGGCAGCGTGCGACCTGGTTGCCGAGGAAAACTTCCGGCCCCTCGAAAAAGAGGTCCGGCCCTGCCTCGATGATCTGGCGCGCAACCGAGGGCGCGGGCATCCCGCCGACGCTGTCCTGCAGGAATACGCCGGGCGCGGGCGCGAACACACCGTTGAAGATCCGCCGGTAGAAACTGACAAGCTCCGATGGCGGCAGACGGCGGATGCCCATCTTCGCCAGCTGTTCCTCGACCTGCCGGCGCAGATCGGCGCCCAGCTTCACTCGCGTCTTCACCGCGAGGAGCAGGCGGAAGTCGCGCACCGGGATACCGTGCAGGGAATCGAGCCCGCGGGTTCCGGCGCGCAAATAGTCTGCGGTCCGCCGCGCCGAGGCCTGCACCAGCGGATCGGGCCGGACCTTGAGGTCGAGGTAAGCATCGAGCGCGGGATCGATCAGCGGATCTGCAAAGGTGATGAGCTGCAGCACCGTGCCTTCGGGGAAGTGGATATTGAGCAGCCCAAGCAGCGCCTGCTGGACATGGGCGAACATGTAGGCGGCGGGAACGAGCTCCCAGGCCTGGCCCCAGCCATCGTCGATGCACAGGAACGCCTCTTCCTCCTCGACCCAGGCCAGCATTGGCAGGAAGTCGGAATAGGCATCGCGCGTCACCGCCGCGCGCAGGCGCTGGTAGCTGAGGCCGCCCCGGGCATCCCGCGCGCTCATGGCCGGCTCTCCGGTTCGAGGGTGCCGCGGCGTGCACCGGTGGCCGGCTCAGCGGTTCCTGCCGGATCGCTCTCGCGCGTGGTGCGCAGCACCGGCGGCGCGGGAATTCGGCCGCCGGGTTCGACGAGATAGTCGCCGACGACCCATGCGGGCCTGTCGACGATTGAATAGATGTAGCGCGGCATATAGAGGCGACCCGGCCGCTGCTTGTCGGCATAAGGCAGGATCAGCGTGCGCACCGTTCGCGAGGGTCGCAGCATCGGCGAGGAAGGGCTCTCGACCACTGCGCCAATGTTGGGCTGTGCGGGTCGGGCGGCGGCAGGAAGCTTCGTACCCCTGCGGTTGGAGGCAAGCGCCGCTGGGGCGGGTTGAGCAGCGGGTGGGGTGCGCTCGTCCATGGGGTGCGCCTTGTCGTGGACAAGCAACTTGCGATCGTTGGTGACGGCCGGATCCGATTTGGACGGCCTTCCGGCCAGCGCGTCGGCATAGGCCTGGTCGGGATGGATGCACTGGCCATGGTCGCTGTTCTTGCAGGAGAACTTCTCGCGATAGGGCGACATCACCGAGCCGACCGCCGCGCAGCCTGTCAGGCACAGGCCAATGAGGGGTAGGGGGAGAGCCAGCAATGCGGGACGTGGCATGGTCATGTTCTTGTCTCCGGTTGGCGAGGGTTAGAACTTGGCAGTGGCGCCGGGTTTGATCTCGAGGGTGACACCCTCCTGGATCACCACGACGACGTCCTTGGCGGCGCCGACTTCGACGATGGGCCCCGCTTGCCGGGCGAGATCGAGGTAGAAGTCGGTGAGCTTGTCCGAGGACTTGGAAAGGCCCCCGGCGATGCCGGTCTTGGCGGCGTCCGCGGCATCGAGCGTGCGCACCGAGCCCAGTGCGGAGGTCGACGTGCTGCCGAAGGTGCTTTCGACCGATTGCGAAATGCCGCTGATGGTGCCGGCGATAAAAGCACGGGCGAGCGTCGCGCCGGCACGGGTCACCACCTTGCCCGACAGGCCTTTCTTGCCGTCGGTGTCGACGAAGAAGCCTTTGACCGGCTGATCGACCACCGAATGCTCGTCGAAATCGACGCAGGACAGCGAGACGAGCTGGATTTCCACCCGCTCCTTGGCGAGGCTGCCGGTGGCGTTGCCGATGACGAAGCAGCCGGCAAGGTTGGCCTTCACCTCATTTGGCAGCACCGCGGGCGCCTGGACCCTCGCGATGATCGGCTCCGGATTGCTCGTGGCGTCCCGGCTCGCCAGCGCGTCAATCCCGGTCAGGAGCCGCGCCTTCATGAAACCAGGCGGTAAATAGATCGTCCGATTCTTTTTTTTGGACGAGGCCGAGACGTCGGCCGCGCCCTGCGGGCCGCCCGTGCCATGACCGCGCCGGTCGCCGAGCCGATCGCGCCGATCGTCTTCTCGACTGGCGGTGCGGGCGGCGCCACAGATACGGGCCCCGTCGGCGGTGCAGGCAATCTGTCGGCGTCTGCCGAGATGTCGCCCGTCTCGGGAGGATAGGGCAGGGCCGGAACGGTATCCGGCAGTGCGGGCGGCAGATCGCCATCGCTGCCCTGGGAAGCCGTAGGCGACTTGCTGCCGGGAACCACCTTGCCTTCCTCGATGGCGCTGACCCGGTCTCCGAGCAGCTGCTGGCCGTCGAGCACTTTCTTGAGGTCGCCGCGCAGCTTCACCTCGAGGCTGTCGCCGCGTAGGCCCGCGCCCATGTTGAGCGAGGCGGCGGGATCGGCGCTCTTCACCTCTTCCTTGCGCCCGGAAGCCATATAGAGCGCGAACCCCAATGCACCGACGGTGGCGGCGACCGCGAGCTGGCGCGCGCGCAGCTTCTGCTTCGCGGACAGCCGGTCCCACTGTGCTTTCCAGTCGGGGAGACCAAAAGCTGTGCCAATCCCGGCACGGGCCAGCGCATCCTCGCCTTCGCGCGCGGCCTGTTCGGCCAGGTGCGCCTGGTAGGCCGAACGCGGCTCAGGGGTGCCCGTGGCCTTGTCGTCCGGCCCGTTCATTGAACCGCTCCCCGGCGTACGACCACGAGGCGGGCGGTTTCTCCTGCGGCCAGGCGCACACGATCGAGGGTGATCGCGAAGATACGCTCCCCGAGACCGGCATCGACCAGCTGGCGTTCGTCGAGCACGATGGGCACAGCGGCCTGCAGCCGATATTCCGAGGCGGAGAGCCCGGTGCCTTCGATGGCGATCCGGCGCTGCTCGGTCAGCGAAAGGGCGGGCAGAGACGCAAACCGTATCGCCACGCCCGATGGCGCGACCTCGCTGAAGGTCGCCGGGACATGATCGTCGAGGAGCGCCATCGTCACCGAAACCGCGCGGTCCTCGTCGGCGAGCGCGGCGAGCAGGTCGCTGTTGGCCTGCGCGCGCTGGCGGGCGCCCGGCACAAGCAGCACGGTCTGCGCCGGGATTTCGGCCGGCTCGGCATAGAGCGGATAGGTCGCGCCGTTGCAGGTGACGAAGAATTCCGCAGGCTGGGTCACATAGGTCCGCGTGACCTGGCCGGCATCGTCGACCTCGCGCGTCAGGAACTTGATCCAGGCGTCCGCGCCGCCCTTCTCCACGGCGAGGCCCTTCTCGGCCGAGAACTTGACGTCCTCGATCTCGCCGCCCTCGCACACGACATGATTGATGTCGCGGTTGGAGAGGCGGATATGGCTGGTCTGGTCCGGTAGGGCCTGGATACCCTGTGCCGATGCCGATGCCGGCGCTGCCAGGAGCAGCAGGCAGAGCATCGGGGCGCGGCGCAGCGACGCGCCGGGATCAGCGTGTTTCAGCATCGAACTGTTCCTCGGAAAGACGGGTCAGCCAGAAGCGGCCATTCTCGATCCGGTAACCGATCCGCAGAACGCCCCGGAACTTGCGGATCACCCCGCCGATGACGCGGACTTTCTCGACCGGCACGAGGATCTCATGCGGCGTCCAGCGCACAGGCTGGTCACCCCGGATGTAAGTCGCGATCGACAGCGTCGGGTTATCGGCGAGCTCGTCGAGCACACCGTTCAGGCTGTCGCGCATCGCGCCGTAGGCGGACGGATGGACCAGCCCGAGAAGCTCCTGGAACTGGCGGTCGGCCGAATAGGCCGACCAGGTTCCCGACAGCGCGACGATGTTGCGCGTCATCGCGACGAGGTACGCTTCGGACGGCTTGCTGCCCGAGACGTAGAGGTCACCGGACGCGCCAAAGGGAACGACTACGGTGCGCGCGTTCTGGTTGGTCGTGTAAATGACCGCTCCCAGCACCACCGTGACGCCGAACATGCCGGCCACCGCGACCTTGAGCAGCCGGTTCTCCTCGAAGAGGTTGGCCGAACCCTGCAGATAGCGATGGATGCCGAAACTCGCCGGTTTGCCCAGCAGCGGATCTTCGGCCTTTCGCTTGCGTGAGAGGATACCCATCGCGCCTACTCGAAGAAGCGGGTCTGCGTCGGACCCGGATAGTGGGGGAAGGAGACCAGGCCCCAGCGCCAGGCGAGGTGGGACAGGTAGCCCCTGGGCTTGCTCCGCTTCCACGGGATGAAAAGGAGAAGGGCGGCGATGAGCGCCCAGCCGACAAATCCGCCCACGATCGCGGCCACGAAAACGCTCGAGGTCGCGAGCAGGAACTCGTCCGATCCGAACCAAAGGATCTGGACCGGTCGATGCAGATATTGCGGAAGGCGCTCGTCCATGTGCCCTTCTCCTCCTGCTTCATGACACCTTGCGAAGGTGTCGGTTTCCGGGGACCGACCATCGGCCCCCAGCACGGTGCCGGCGCGGGGCGGGCCTGGCGGATCAGCCAGGTGCGCTCCGCGCCCGGCGTCTCAGACGACCATCCCGAAAGTCTGGAGGATGGAATCCGCCTTGATCAGGCAGACGGCCGCGACGATGGTCGGGATGCCGATCATGATGTTCGAGAAGAGGCGCGAGACGCCGAACAGGAAGGCGGCGACGCCGCCCACGAAGCCCAGCGGGCCCTTCACGCCCTTGTTCACGACGATATCGTAGATGTCGTAGCCGAGATCGCCCTGGGCCGGCGCCGAGAAGGCATGGGCCGGGCCGGCGATCAGGGCCATCACGCCCAAAGGGAGGCCGATATTCGCCGCCGCGAGAGCCTTGTTACCGAATGTACGCATCATGGCATTGCTCCAAAGAGGAGCCGTCCGGACATTCGCCTGCCGGCATCGACGGGGATCGGTGTCGGCCGGGGCGTCGGTGGACGGCTCCATGAGCCCGCCGCCGCCGGCATCCTGGTTCACCCGCCCCGCCGGGATCGGCGCAGGCTGGATGCCCTCCGGAAAGAGATCGTCGCTATCTGCGACGGTGCGTGCGAGCTCAGCGCGGCGCATCGGTCGCGGCCTTCGCCAGCGCGGGCTTCGTGTGCCGGTCGAGAAACGCCTCGAGCTCGGCCTGTTGGAAGCCCGAGATGAGCTTGCCGTCCGCGATGAGGGTCGGCGTTCCCGAGACGCCCACCTTGGCGACCAGTTCGGCGTCTGCGGCGACCTTGTCGCGACCTGCCGCGCACTGGCGCAGAACCGGCGGGGTCTGGCCCGAATAGGCGGCCCTGAACGCTGCCTCGCGATCGGGCGAGCACAGGATATGCTCTGCCTTGGCCGCTGCGGTCGGGTGGATGCCGCTCACGAAGAAGATGAGCCGCCGGACCGGCTTGCCTTCGGCTGCCTTGGCGTTCCAGTAGCGGTCGAGCGCCTGGCAGTAGGGGCAGTCGGGATCGGTGAACTCGATCACCGTCGGCGCGTCCACCGGACCGACCGCCAGCGCCTTGGCCGGATCGATCGCCTTCAGGCGCCGGCTCGCGCCCTGTTCCTGGGCAAGTGCGGTCAGATTGACGCCATTGCGATCGTAGACCGTGGCAAACAGCAGGTGTTCGCTCTGCGGCGCGAAATAGATGATCTTGCCGCCCGCGGTGGCCTGATAGAGCGGTCCTTCGACCGGTGCGGGACCGAAGTCCTCGAAGCGCAGGTTGGTGAAGGTCTGGTGTAACTGCTGCTCGGCTTCAGCCTGTGCGTTGGCCAGCGGGTCACCGTGAGCCTGCGTTCGCGCAGCATCTTGGGGCTCGGCCGCGACATGTTCCCGTGCACCGGCATGGATGGGGACAGCCGACATGAACGCCAGCGCTGCGGCACCAGCCACGCTACCAAATAAACCCGGCCGCTTCGGCCATGACGAAGTCGTGGCTGAGTCTTTCCGCCGCGCCGTAGCGCGCCCGTTTCCGGACACGAGATGTAGCCTGACGGTCATCGCCAATTCACGAGGATTGTGGAACATTGGCACACGCCTCCTTCTTCCGGCGCGTGCGATTCCGCGCGCCGGCTTTCGTCATGCGGTTCTGGCTGGGAGCGTGATTTGGGCTGCGCTCGCCTTCCCCGTGGTGATCGGATGGATGAAGGATGAAGCGAAGAAATAACCCGCACAATAGGCAGGGTACTGAGATGCCGGTTCGGAAATACAGTGCCGAAATCGGCACGTCAGTTCCGCTTTTCGTGCCCTACGACGTGGATTTTACCGTCTTGTCTGTGGGAGCGCTGTCGCACGACGGTTCGCTTCGATTGCGAATCAGCCAGGGAGCCTCGGCATGAGGACTTCGAGAACATACAAGCTGCAGCTCTCAGGGCAGGGCATCGATCAGTTCCTCGCCTGCCATTGCCGGGTTGCGCGCCTGGCGAAGGAATTCATCCCCTATGGCATGACGCTCTATGTCGCCATGAGCCTGCTCGATGCGAGCGACCCGGCCGATATCGCTGCCGAGCTGGAATCCCCAGTGTGCAATGCCCTCGGTGGTTCCTCGAACCGCTTCGTGGGAACGACGTCACACCTTGCCGATCTTGTTGAGCAGGTTGGCGCGCGCCTTGCTGATAGTGGCCATTGTGGTCGATCCATAGCGACATGGCGCCTTTATAATGCCGGGCTCAGTCTGCTGCTGAGTTCCGAGGACGGGGAGCTACAGGCAGCCTTTCGAAAAGCCGCCCAGACCATTCCGGTCCGGCGATCGCGCTGATACCGACTATCTGTAGGGATTATTTGAATAATGCTTTCACCATGAAAGCATTACCGGATTGACGTTTGGCGTAACGAACAACATTTTCTCTGAACTGGGCTGTGCACGGGAGCTTTGAGCCATTGGCAGGGAGATCTTGTCATGCCGCTTCAGGCGATGCCCACTGCACGCGATCCCTCGGTGCTTGCGACGATCAAGCTGATGTCGGGGAGACGGATAGAAATGCAACGGCGTACCGAAAAGATTACGCAGGAAGACTTCGCCGCTCGTGTCGGAATCGGCGCGCGCTGGCTGCGCGAGATCGAGGCCGGCAACCCCAAGTCGCGGCTCGACGATCACTTCCGCTGCGCGCATGCCCTCGGACTTTCCACCGGGCATCTCGTCATTCCGCTGCTGTTCATGGAACATCAGCGGGTCTTTCCCCGCGGCTTACTCGAAGGAGACCTCTCGAAGCTCGAAACCGTCTGCATAGATGCCATTGCCCGGCATAACCTCGACACGCTCTCGCACCAGCTCTTCGCACGCGATGCCGACCACACGCCTGACGACTGAACGATGATGTCGCCGGGAACGCGCCAGGGTGAGAAAGTCTATGCGGACCTTAAGGAAGCCGTGCTTTCGGGGCGCTATGCGTCCGACATGGAGCTATCGATAGCGGCTATAGCCGACGATATCGGGGCCAGCGGCTCACCGGTCCGCGACGGCTTGCATCGTCTTTATGGTGAGCGGCTCCTGCTGATGGGCCCGCATCGGGGATTTAGAGTGCCCAGTTGGAGTGCCGATGCGCTGCGGGACTGCTACACATGGCACGGTCATCTCATCCGCATGGCCATCAAGGCGATTGGGCCAAAGGCGCTCCGCGAACCTGTGGCGCCCGAGGGCTGGCTGACCGATTACACCGCTCCCGATCGCATCGTCACGACCGCGGAGCGCATGTTTCTCACGCTGGCGAACAGGTCCTCTTCCAACGAGCTCGTGGCCGCTGTCATCAACAGAGGTGAACGCCTGCGCACCATCCGACTCGTCGAAACGGAACGCTGGTCGGACTGCGGTGACGAGCTTGTCTCTGCCAATGTATTGGCAAGATTTGAGCCCGGAAGCAGGCTTCTGGAGGCCCTTTGGAACTATCACCGTCGCCGAATTCGGGCTGCCAATATGCTTTCTGAAGCGCTGAAATCGCGGTTACACAGCTGAAATCACTGCATTAAATGACGACCGGTGCATGTGAAAGATTATTTCATGATATAGTTCGTTTATTAGTTTCACCATGAAAGCAAAAGTGGCTGAATATATTAGGGTTCCGGCATAGCCTTTCTGTCGCCACGAACAGTGTGGCGAATAGAAGGAGGTAAGTATGGAACGCGAATACGAAGCCACCGATGACGGCGTGATCGAACTCGGTGTCGCCAGCCACGTGACCAATGGCAGTGGAGACTTTCTGACGGACAATCCGCAGGGTCGCCAGCAGCCGGGCATTCTCGAGGACTGACAGCAACGAACTTGGCCCGACCTTTACAAGGCCGGGCCAGGTGACAGTCGGACATTGACTATGCGCGATGTCGTTCTCAAACCCCGGGTCGGTTTTTGCGCTACCGGGCAGCATCTGGTTTTCCTGGATGCCGAGCGGGACCGCTACTGCATGTTGGCGCCCCGATTGGAAGCTTATGTGAGGGATTGGGCGACTGGCAATGTCCTCGAACAGGCCATCCTCGCGGACTTAGTTGCCACGGGTCTGTTTGAGCCCGTGGCAAACGGTCGAACGGCCTCCGAACAATGTAGCATTCCGCGCTGCACGGATACCCTATGCGGCTCGCATCCAACGGCAGACCGAAACCCTAAATATTGGATTCGCTTTATATGGGCCTGTTTGTTGCTTGCGTTCTTCAATGCCTTGACGGGTACTCTTCCCCTGAAGGGCCTGTTGGCGATTTCAGGCTCGCCACGCACTAAGAAAAGGAATTCTTCCACTCCGAAGGATCTTAGTCCTCTTGTCGAATCGTTCGTCGAGGCAGCCCTATTTTTCCCCCGCAAAGACCGCTGTCTCCCCGATGCGCTCGCCCTGCGCACATTTCTTGCTTGGCATTCATGTCCGACCAGGATCGTGTTCGGCGTTCAATCCGAGCCCTTTCAGGCGCATTGCTGGGTCCAGTTCGACAACATTCTCGTCGGTCAGGATCTCGAAACCGTCATGCCCTTCAGCCCGATCCTCGCGCTACCATGAACTGCGAATATGCAATCCTCCTCAAATACGGAGAAACCGCTGGTTCTGATTCCACCGGTAAACGTGCGGTGCGTGTTACGGCCAGCGCCGACCTCAATGTGCGTCATCTCCCGGACGGCGGCATTGTGGTTGGTGATTGCTTTCCCCAACACGATACGGGGGAGGGCCTGGATGCCTTCGACACCGCCGACCCGATCGACTTCGTGCGTAAATTCGCGCGACGAAACTGGGGACGGCACATCGTTGTCGCCATCGGCTCCGAGCCCCGTAGAACTGTCATCTACAGAGACCCTTCTGGTATGATCCCATGCTATTATCTCAGTAGCCATGGGCGTATCGCGATTGGCACAAGTGCTTCCGATATTTTACGGACAATGCGCTCGCCCGCCTCAATTGACTGGACAAGCGTGGCCAATGTCCTGCTTGCTCCTGATCGGCGCCGCCGGGAAACCTGTCTAAAGGGAATCAGCGAGGTGCTCCCGGGAGAGATGGCGGTTATCGACGAGCATGGCAGCTGCCACCAACTTGTCTGGGACCCCTCGCATTTTTGCGGAGCGAACATCGAATGCGAGTTCGAGGACGCGGTCGAACGTCTTCGGGATACCTTGATAGATGTAACAAAGGCATGGAGCGGGCGATACCCTCGGGCGGTGATATCCATCTCGGGCGGGTTTGACTCATCCGCGATCGCTGCCTTGGCTTCGCAGGCGGGCCACATCGGTCTCGCACATTTCTACACGACGTCTCCGCTCGCAGATGAACGGGAATATGCCATGGCTGTGGCGGACCATATCTCTCAACCGATGGCTTGCCACCTGGCATCAACTGCCGATATCGATGTCCGTACCAATCTCTCTCGTCATCGCCCGAGGCCTTCGGCGCGATCCTTCACCCAGGCGTTCGACCGAATTTGTGCCGGGGAAGCCGATGCCCAGGCAGCCAACGCTCATCTCAATGGAGGAGGAGGCGACAATATATTCGGCTTGCTCCACTCCGCCTATCCGCTGGTGGATCAATTCAAGCAAATCGGTCTATCGGCGGAGTTGTGGGCAACGGCAAGAAACATCTGTGTTGTAACCGGAACGTCGCTGCCAATGGTTTTACGACAGGCCGTGAAAGCGGCATGGAAACGGGACCTATTGGTCAACTGGCCGGTAAATACCGATATATTGACGCCATACGCACGCTCACTGCTCGATCCGGAGCCGCATCCGTGGCTTGTCGCGACACGGACATGTGCGCCGGGCCAAAAGCAGCATGTCAGGAGCGTCGCCAGGGCGACTGCGTCGACAGACTATATCAACATCGCTGACAGTCGGCCCACGATCTACCCACTTCTGTCGCGCCCGCTTGTCGAGCTTTGCCTCTCCTACCCGACTTGGTTCTGGTTTAGGGGTGGCCGCGATCGCGCGTTGGCGCGGGCGGCTACGCAGCCATTTCTACCCGAACTGGTAACGAACCGTCTCGGGAAAGCCGCTTTCGACGGCTTTTTGTATCGGGTATGGACCCGTTCTCGCCACGAGATCATCGACGATCTGAAGGACGGCTGCCTTGCCGATCACAATCTCATCGACGGCAGCGCAATCGCTGGTCTCCAAGATGTATCGAACAACTTGCTCAGCAAACCGACGCGCATCCTCCATCTGCACGAAGTGGAGATGTGGTGCAGAACATGGGCGTGATCCGGTGTTCGTAGCTACCGCTTCCTAGAACCCGACAGGTCCAAATGGTGGTCGAGCCAATCGATGTTTCGATTGTAGATCGCCAAGCGATGCGAGGGGTGCAGCTTCACGTGACCTTCGTCAGGATAGACATAGAACTCGATAGGCCATCCACGGCGCTTGAGTTCGCGGTAGGTAGCAAGGCTCATGCGAAATTCACTGGAGGCTGCCTGTATCAACAGCGGGACTGGTTTGGCCCCTTCCGCCTCAGCGAGCGAGCCCTGACGCCAGAATTCCCTGCCGGCTGCGTGGTTCGCCGGATAACCCATGCGGACATAAAAATCATCGTAGCTCTCCCCCGATTGTTGCAACATGGCCTCGCCCTCACAGCATGTGCTTAGGATCGCAGCTGAGAAGAGCCTTGTATTTGCGAGTGCGAAGGTGGCCGTCACGGCGCCGTCGCTCTGCCCAGTGATTGCGACACGCGCAGGATCGATCACTCTGTCGCGATCCAGTTGCCTGATGATCGCCGTCAGTGACGAGAGGATATTCCTTCTGTCGGCAAAGTCTTCCATGCTCAAACGAAGATACTCATCTTCTCCGACGGGATGATCGACATTGGGTTGCCAAGGTGTGCGATTAAAACTCAGCACGGCGAACCCATTCGCCGCAAGCGCCTGAATCGGATATTCGTCGCCGGTGCCGCCGCGGAGAAATCCGCGGGATTCATACTGAACGATCACCAAGGGCAAACGGCGATCGCCCCGATATTGCCGCGGCAGCACGAGATCACCATAGGTCTTAACGCCCGCCGAATTAGCCCATTCGAGCCGGCGGACGATCCCTGCCTCAGCGGCCGGATAATCCGGATTGGGATCAAAGATGATGCGCCTCGATCCATCCCGTGCCGAAACAGCGACGAGATGCCGCGGAGTGACCGACGTCTCCTGCGCGCAAACGATCTCCTCACCACTTTCACGACACCCGAAAAGCGCATCTGTCGTGCCCAGTAGTAGGCGAGGACGGTCGCGTCCTGGCGTCCACGCGTAAAATTGGGTCAGACTGCCGTCGACTCCGGCTCGCCTCTGAAAAACGAGTGTCCCTTGTGGTTGCCACCAGAGATTGGCCACTCCGCTACACGCCTCGTAGGTGCAGGGCACCGCCTTTGGCCCGACTTGCACGTGCAGCCTCCCTGCGGAGAAAAGACCGTCATCGGACGGTGCACTCCAAGCTGTAGCGTCGCCAAGCCTAGCGAACGCAGTGCTGCGTGCAGGTCGCTCATCATTCGGATGTAGCGCGGCTTTATCCGCCTCTTGCAACGTTTCCTCAGCCCCACTCGACGGATCGATCGCTCGTGTGACAAGCGGACTGTCGGCCGGCGGCATCGGAACGTCGCTTGAAAGTGGCCAGAAACGGCTGTCGAACCGAAAACCGCCCAATCCCTCGGTCGCAATTACCTTGCGCGCGGCCGTCAGTCCCGGGCGGCTTTCATAAAGAAGCTTCCTGCCGTCTACCGACCATTCCATCCTCTCGATATCGACATCGCTGACCAGATTTCGCCTGGAAACATGACGGGCGAAATCATGAATCCAGATCTCGGATCGGTCCGAAAAGAACTTCGTGTAGGCAAGGAACCTGCCGTCGGGGCTCCATCTTATGATCGCCTGCTTGGGAATGCCCAACGGCAGTCCGCTGATGCCGTACCGACTGGACGTGGCTGCAATGACCTCTCCGCCATCGTCGAGCACCCTCGCGTTTACCGTACCGGCCGTCGGCACGACCAGAACGGCGGTACAGTAAGTGTTGCTTGACGGTTCAGCCTGACGCAGTTGTAATGCGGCTGCGCGTCCATCGGGGGAGAGAACGAAGGGCTCGGACCGAGCGCCAAGTCCCGCGCCACCAAAATCCCGGATGCGCATTAAGTCGTCGGTGTTGATCGGACCTGGAATGCGCTTTGCAGCCAATCCGATGAAGGAACATCGTAGACCTTCCGCTCGGACGCTTGGTGCAAGCAGCAAAAATGAAACAGCAAGACAAATCCGCACGGTATATCGGGACGCCGTGCGGACTTGAAATGCGCCTTTTATACGAGCGCGCATGTCCGCCGTCCCTACCAATCCTTCGAGATCGTGAAGCTGATGAAGCGACCAATTGGTGAGAAGTTGGTTGAATCATAGTTCACATAATAGCTGTAGGCACCACTTGGAGCCGCATAGGGTGGGCGCTGGTTAAAAACATTCTGCGCGCTAATCTGTAATGCCAGCCCGCCGAGGACCGTTCTTTCTTTGGGGAATGTCAGCCGCGCCGAAAGATCGAGAGTCGTCATCGGATGGATTTTTACGGATGGTGAGGAACGATTGTCTTCGAGACCCGCGATATGGTTCAAATAGGTGCCGAGTGTCCATTTCCGGTCCGACCAGATGATGCTTCCGCGTGCTCGAAGGCGCGGCGGATTAAAAATGGTCCCCGCGAGTTGGAGCTCACCCATATCCGCATTGATCACCTGCCGCGACCAAAGCAAGGACGCATTGCCGTTGATCGTCAACGAGGAGGCGTCTCTCAAATCAAATCGATATTCGGCCGACAGGTCTACACCATGAATGTTTTGCCGGGCAGCATTTACATACCGATCGTACAGGATGGCGATTGTCTGACTGGTCCCGCTCCCCCCGCTATAGTCATAATATTTCGAGGATGAGGCTATGAGTTGCTGCACTTGCTCCGCCGTCGGATCGTAACTGACGAAGGCGGCATAAATGGGATTGGAGAGGGCACTGAAAAGCGCTGCACCCGACACCGGCTGGACAATGCGATCCTTATAGGCAACTTCGAAATAGCTGACCGATGCTCTGAAGTTCTTCAGCCAAGACGGGTGAATGTCGAGCGTCGCAGACCAGTTCCCGGCTCGCTCGGGCTTAAGATCAACGTTACCGCCATAATCTATCAAGACCGTCGAGCCCGTCGGGTAACCAGAAGCACCCACCCAGGTGGCTGGATACTGATATGTTACGTGCGGCGCAAACTGTTGGGATAGTATTGGTACTTTGAACGATCGTCCCCAGCTAGCCTTGATGTCGAAATCGGAGCTTGGTGCGTAAATGAGACCGAGCTTCGGGACGGCGACCGACGCCGTGCCTGGATAATATTCGTAACGCACCGCGGCGCTGACCTTGAGCTTATATGCCCATGAAAGATGATCCTCCGGTTCAATAAGTGGCAGCGCCGCTTCCCCAAAACCGTAATAGCTTTTGACAGAACCCCGCCTCAAAAGCACATTTTTCGACTCTTCCTCATACATGTTGTAGCGGTAACCGCCGCCAAGCACGAGTTCGATCGGCCGGGCGGCGAGGCCTTTTAGACTTCCCGAGAGGTATCCTTCCGCCGTGACTAGCCTATTGAAGTAACTCCCAACCGCATTATAAGTTAGTTCATCATTATCGAATTCACGCTCGTCATATTTGGAGTTACTCTCTCCGTAAGTTGCGGAGATATTCAGGTTCCAGTCCGATACCATGCCTACGCGAAGCGACGGCGTGATGGAGTAAGACGTGACATCCGGTCGTTGTTCATATTTTAGGCCATAATCGGTTAGCTGGTTTATAAAGGATGTTCGTCGGCTATAGCTTCCATCGATATGCATCTCGACGCTGGCCCCTAGAACTTGCCTCAGGCTGGCAACCACGCTGTCTTGATGAGTCTGCGGATAGAGCGTACTCTCACCGGGCATTTGAGACGAATACGCACGATCACCCGCATAGATTGCACTGTTGGTTTTACGCTCATATGTCGCAGTTAAGCTACCTGAGGTCCAGCGCTTCCCTACCGCTGCACTGTACTGCTGAAGAAAATCGCCTCCATCAGTGGCTCCGCCCAGAGTAGCTGCCAGCGAAGCGCCGTCGTAATCCTGTTTCAGAATGATGTTGACTACGCCGCCGACCGCGTCGGATCCGTAAATAGCTGATGCGCCATCGGCGACGATTTCCATTCGATCCACGGCAGCTAGAGGGATCGCCCCGAGATCGACCGCTTGAACGAATGAGCCGTATGACAAGCGATGGCCATTGAGCAAAGTCAGAGTTGCATCGCCGCCCAACCCACGAAGATTGGCAGTAGAACTGGAATCCATGTTTTGATTTGTGACACCGCTGGCGCCCCAGCCCACGCCGGGGTTCTGCCCACCTCCAAAGTTTTGTGAAACAGAACGGATCGCTTCGCCCAAGTCGGTTTGACCGGCCAGTTTGATAGAATCCGCATCGAGCCGGATCGTTGGTGAGGCTGTTTCAGCTGATTTTATGTGGGATCCAGTGACGATGATTTCATCGCCGTTTCCCGACATGTTCGCATCCGCCGACATACCTCCAACCCTGACGATCAGCGCGCCGTCGATAACTTCGGCGGTCAGCCTTGTGCCTTTCAGCAATCGCTTTGCTGCCTGTGCCGGTGAAAATTGACCCTTGAGAGGCTTAGAGGTCTTTCCCCGCAGTGGATCGGCCGGGGCAGAAAATTCCAAACCACTTTGGCGGGCAACGGCTCGCAGTGCCTCGGTTAGAGACTGGGCGGGTAAATCGAAATTTCGAACCTGATCGGCTTGCGCCATTGCAGGTGTGGCGCTGATCAACGCGCAAGCGCAAACACCGACGAAAAAGCCGTTACGAACCACTCGCATTTCATCCCCCATTGCCTGGATGGCGCGTTGCGTGACGCGCATACAAAGCTTGACGGGAGAAATTCAGCGGCGAGCATTCCGCCGATTATTTTGTCAGTACGAGCCTGTCCGACCCTTGATTCTCAACGGTGAGGCCGAGCGCGCGGGCAAGATGTTTCGCCACACTTTCGGGGTTGCGGATATGCAACTCCGCACTCACCCGCATCGCGGCAACTTCTGGAGAAGCTGCCACCAGCTTGACGTCGGAATAGAGGTTCACCTCGGCGAGGATCACATTAACGGCCTCATCGTCATAGCTCTTCACGCCGATTGTCCATTGCTCGTCGTTGGCCGGCGCCGGTTCGGTGACAGCATTGCCGGTTACCGTGGGTGTGCCAGAGTAGCGTATCCGTTCGCCTGGTTGAAGGTAGCTCTTCGCTGCCGACGCCGATGGCTTGCGTGTCTCGCATGGCGGAGTGACTGCGATACGCCCTTCGTACAATACCACATTCATCTGGCAATGCGCGCGCCGTTCCACACCGAACCGCGTGCCGAGCGCTGTGGTAGTGCCGCCATCCGCGGTGACGGTGAAAGGGCGTGAAACATCATGAGCAACGGCGAAGATGGCGCGGCCATGATCGAGCGTGACGTCCCGGCGGTCCCTATGCATCCGGACGAGCAAGCGGCTATCGGTATCGAGCGTCACGACCGAGCCATCCGCAAGCGTGATATTTCTGACCTCACCTTTCCGGGTCGTGAAGATAAGCGGCGCGTCGTCATACTTCCCGTCGGAGGATGTAATCGGCGTAGGTGCGGAGGGCGAACGCAAATTCTGGCCGAGCACAAAATGAGCTCCCAGCAGAAGGATGGCGGCGAGCGATGCGGCGATCGCCAACTTTGCCCAGGGCCTTCGGGGACGGCTGTCGCTTTTGTGACTGTTTTGACGTTCGCGAAATCTCGCAGATGCGGGATCAACGATGTTCGATATCGCGGCGTCGGCGACGTCGAATGCGGCCTGGTGCTCGGGCGACTGCGCGCACCAATTCCTAGCAGCAGGCTTTCGTGCCGGGTTCTCGCGGACCGCCATCGCCCAGCGGCGTGCCTGCTGGCTGAGGGTGAGCAAGCCCGGTTCTTCGTCCGTCATTGGCCTTCCATCCCGTCCAACAGATGGTCCAACACCTTGAATATCTTTCTCTTCACCGCCCACTCATTCAGCCCCATGCGCCGCCCGATCTCGCGAAAACTATACCCTTCCACTCGGTTGAGAAGAAACAGTTCGCGATCGAAGGGGTCAAGTTCCTCCAGCAGCCTCTCACAAAGAGCGATGTCCTGGCGAGCAGTCAAAATTCGAAGCGGATCGAATGGGGCAGGGATGTCGTCAGCATCCGACAAAGGACTTTTCCTATTATCCACGCGGGTTGCAGAGAGATCTGCGCGGTCGCGCAGCAGATTGATAGCAATACGGCGTAGATAGGCTTGGGGCGTCGTGAGAATTTTAACTGCGCCACTTCGAATAAACCGAACGAACGTCTCTTGGGTAAGCTCATCGGCTTCCGCTGCGGATATTGAATTGGGATAGAAGTATCGCGTTAGCCACCGACTTTCTTCACAGTAGAGTTGGACGATTACATCGTGGCTCGCGCTATCAATCGTACCATCTGTTTCGTCTGCACCGCTAAGAGATTGACCGTCATCCACTTCCACCGCCTCACGCTGGGAAGCTCCTGAGTTACAAGCGACTGGACCCGCTTTTGGCGCTCAAATGCCTCCTTATCGTTACATGATAACCACCTAGAGCCCCATGACGCAATCACAAATGGCACGATTAAGGGACAGACATGGGTTGGCGAGTATCGCCATCTCCATTTCATGGAGTTGGTTCGTATCCTCGCCCGAAATGTGAAGCATCATCGCAAGCTGCAGGGAATGACCCAGGAGCAGCTTGCCTTATCGATCGAAATGAAGCGGAGCTATGTCAGCGGGATTGAATGCGCAAATCGTAACCCGTCAGTGAAAGCGCTGGAGCGGCTAGCGAGCGCCTTAAATATCAACCCAAGTGAGCTCTTTGTCCCTCTGGATAAATATCCTGATGATCAATACCCGCCTATCCCAAGGGGCCGACGGGTCTGATATTCGTCGCTTGCGTGCCAGTCAGTTTTTCAAAATATCTCCCAACTCATCCATAATGTGATCCATCCGGCATCGGGTCCTGTCCGATAGCGAAACAAGGCTTCGCCTCCGGTCCTCTGGATCGGCCTTACGGTCCAACATGCCCGCATCGATCATCTCCACCGTGCGGCGGAAGGCCGTCGCGGTTGAGAGCCCGGATGTCGCGGCGAGTGCCTTGAACCCCTCTCTCATCCCCTGCTCCCTCGCGCGATAGAGATCGATCACCATGAGCCATTCGGGCCATTGCCGCCTTGCGAGCCCGAGCTTGAGCTCAGCGAGGCGGTGCTGCTGCTTGAGCGCTTCGCAGATGCGCTGTCGCTGATCCATGGCGCTTACCCAGCCCTGGTCCGAAGCGGGGCGGGAGCGACCGGCAGGAGCCCCGACCGATAGTCGGCGATCAGCGCCTCCTGATCCGGGCGAAGCATGTCGATTGCGCCCACCGGGCCGTTCTGCGCTTCATCCAGCAGCAGCGAGGGACAGCGGCCCTCGTAAGTTCCGAGGTTGGGCCGATGGGCGCGGTAGCCGGCAAGGCCCATCACATCGCGCGGCAGTGTGCGAGCGACATGTGGCGGATAGGCGAGCCACGGCAGTTCGTAAGGCTTGAGCCAGCCGAGGCTGTAACTGATGATCATCCCACGCCGCGGCGTCGTGGTCACGTTCGCTCCGCCTGCATGAAGGGTGGATCCGAGGAACAGCAGGGCATCGCCCGGCTGCATTTCGGCAGGAACTGCCTCCTCCATGCCGATGAAGATTTCGTCCTGGCGCCGATGGCTGCCCGGCCAGACCAGCGTTGCGCCATTCTCGGCCGTGTAAGCAGAAAAAGGCCACATGACGTTGAGAAGATATTCGACGCCGGGCGCATGGATGGGCCACATGTCCTGGTCCCGGTGCGGGGGCTGGGGGAGACCGCCCGGTTCGATCTCGATCGCCTGGGTGAGGTTGAGCTGGATCGTATCGCACCAGGGCCGGAGAATTCGCTCGGCAAGACCGTGGATCAGGGGATCGAGAACGAAACCGGCAGTGCGCGGTGAGCGGTGCAGAAGCCCATGAAACCGCCGCGTCGTGTCGCCGTAGAAGGGCCCCTGCGAGAGCGGTGTGGTTTCGAAACCGGCCCGCAGATCATCGCCCAGCTTTTCCACCAGAAGCCGCGGCGCTGCACCGCGGACGATGCAATAGCCGTCCCGGTCGAGCTGATCGCCATAGTGCTCGATGTCCCGCTGCAGGCTGTCGATAGCAATGAGGGTCACGACTATCTCCCTTCAGGCGGCTTTGTGATCGATCGCGGTGGTGGGAAGGATGCGCATCGGAACGTGGATTCCGGCCGCCCGCAGCTTGTCAGGCGTGTCGGCATCGATTTCGATGAGGAGGGCGCCGGTCGGCAGACCCGCGATCATCTGCGGTATACCCAGTGGCCGAACCGTCCAGCCCAGCGAAAGGATCTGGCTGAGCCAGCTGGAATCGGCAACGCAGCTATAACCGGCGATGCCGCGCTGGAGGGCGAACTGAACCACGGCTGTCGCGAGCGCATTGCGGACTTCCAGCCTCCTGGCGGCCCGCAGGCCGCGCGAAAGGCATAGCCGGCTCAGTTCGAAGATTTGCGGGCCAACCGGCACGCTTGTGTCGCATAGCGAAGGGAAGATCGTCCCCAGCACATGCGGACGGTTGCTGGGCAACAAGCGGATGGATCCCTCATGGGCGCCGCTGTCGTCGCTGGCGACGATGTAGATCGCGTGGCCATCATCGAACTGGTCGATTTCGAACGCTTCGGCGACCACCGGGACGTCCCAGCCTAGCAGGTCCACGAACACTTGCTTGCGCGCATGATGCATGGCGTCGAGAACCGGGTTGGCGCCGGGCGGTTCGTGTCCTTCGAAAATCCGGATCATGGTGATGCTCCCTGTCTGGCCGGAATCGGCAGGGAGCATCATCGGTGTGAGGGACACCGCGAGTCTGTACCCGGAACTGGGACTTGATCAGTGCATCGACAGCAACTCGGGGTACGTGACGATGCCGTCGAACAGAGCGCGGGCGATGAGGTTGTTGCGCTGGATATTCCCGTAGGCCCGCATGATGCGCTTGGCATATTCATGCGTCGTATGTTCCGAGAGGTGCAGGATGTCCGCGATCTCGCCATAGGTCTTGCCGCGCCCGAGCAGGATCAACACTTCTCGCTCTCGGGGTTTGAGCTTGGGCGGCGCTGGGAGTTCAAGACCTGCCCGGAGCCTTACGACCCGCCGCATCGCTTCAAAGGCAAAGGACACCGCGAAGAAGGCGGCAGGCATCGCCTCGGATGGCACTGTGTCAAGCCGCGATGTGGCGAAGGTGCAACTTCCGGCATATTCGCCGGGGAGGTGCATCGGTACCGTGTAACCGCCGCGCAGGTTCCGCTTCGCACCCTGTTCGAAGATGTAGCGCTGACGCGGCGTGAGCGTTTCCAGCATCCGGGGATTGGGCCAGAGGAAGCCGGTGTTTCGCCCGTCGCACGAGATCTGGACCGGGTCATCGAGGAAATACTGCCCGCTTAAGATCTCATTCAGCCAGTCGCTGTCGTAATTGGTGAGACCATAAGCGCCGACCGGCGGGTGCAGCAGATCGACATGATGGCTGATCGCGAACCGATCGAATCCCAAAACGAATGTCAGGCGTTCAAGGGCCTCATAGACCCGGTTATCGTCTGACGTCTCCCCCAGAATACTGACTATCTGCTTGTAGTCGTCCCTGTCGAACATCGTATGCCTCCTTAATTCATGTTCGGAAATTTCCTTTCAGGCATCCATTGGTCGCGCCATGTTCGGCGTTATGTTTGAGGGCGAACGTAATATTTTCGGCGTCTCGCGAAGTGGAGCGGGAGGAGGAAGACAGATGATCTGTAGTTTTCCTCATCTTCAGCGTGGAGCCCGCCATGCCCACCCAAAAAGTCCTGACCGCGTTTCGCGAACTTCTTCTTCGTGCGCGTGGTGCGCATGCCCGTTGGCAACGCAAGCGGCGGCTTGCGCGCCATACCCGCAAGCTTGAAGCGATACTGCGCGAAGAGCCGCCCTATGTAGCCGAGGCCGTCGACCTCTTTTTCCGCCAGAAACAGCCTGTCCCCGTCATTGCGGAGACACTCGGCGTCGACGCCGAAGAGGTCCGGGACGCGCTTCTTCGTATTGTCGAACACTTCGAAGCGGACGTGCATTGATATGTCCATCTGCTTTCCGGGTTCTGGAGCAAGGCTCAGCCAATCCGCCGGACCAGCGTATCGCGCAGCGACGCTCCTGATTGCGGATTGTCCAGCCCCCGGCCCGTAGAGCGCGCAGCGGATTGGAGAGATGAGCATCATTTCAACCACCCCGCCTCGCGAAAGCTCACAATCCCGCGGCGCGCGACGACGAGATGATCGTGCACGACGATACCGAAGAATCGGGCTGCGTTCGCGATCTTCTCTGTAAGATCCCGATCCGCCCGCGACGGTGCGGGCGACCCTGACGGATGATTATGCGCGAGAAGAATAGCCGTCGCATTCAGGTCGAGGCACCGCTTGAGGATTTCACGTGGCCAGACCTGAACACCGGAAACAGACCCGATCCCCATGACCTCGTCGGCGATCAGTTCGTTACCTGCGTTCAAAAACAACACGCGAAAATGCTCGACCCGCTCATAGGCCATGTTGCCGCGCAGATAGTCGTGAAGGGTCTGATCGCTCGACAATATCGGTCGCCGGATCAGGGCGGACCACAGCATCTGCTTCAGCACGCGCTGGAAGCAGCGGAATGTTCGCTCGACATCCATGGCGTGGTCGAGCAGCTCAATCCGCTCGGCCGGACACGCCGCCAGCGCGCCACCCAGTGACCCGAACCGGGTGAAGAGGCGATCGGACAGTTCGCGGGCCCGGTCCGGGCGGGTGAGCCCGATCAGCTCTTCCAGGGCGCGTCGGCACCCCGGCGCTTCAGTCGGTCCTGATGACGCCATGTCGCGGCGATCAGGACGATCTGCGCCAGCCAGCTCCATACCGCTATCGCATGCATATAAGCGCGCGGCACGACATTCGGCACTGTCTGCAGCATGACATGGACGATGACCTCGTCCGCCAGCATCGCTGCAACCCACATCGGCCAGAAGCGATTGCTCCGAAGGGATAGCCATAGGAATATTCCCAGGATAGCCAGGTCGGTCAGAAGAATACCTGTCTCGACGTTCTCGAAGCGGTGTATTGCGGGCGATGCAGCCAGAACGCTGAGACCCGCGCCTCCAAGCAGGGTTGCCGCCCCGATCTGCTCGGGACGGCCCCCTTTCACGAACGCATAGCCGCTGCTGACGACCAGCAGAGCGGAGAACAGGATTTGTCTCGTCATGACCCATGGCAACATGATTTGTGAAAGCTCGTCAATCACGAGACGCGGGCGATCAAACCGCCCGCAGGTGCTGGCCGGCGGGCTCCGAGATAGTGCCCCTGACCTTGAGCAGGTCGCCATAGCTCACCTCGGTCAGGCCCATGTCGTCGCTGGCCTGTTTGAGATTGGCATGGGTCGCGACGATCCTTTCGCGCGTTTCGGCCACGAGCACCAGGGCCGAGGCGGAACTGGCAAAGGCGTCCTGGCCGATGGCCGCCGATAGACGGGCATCCAGGCGAGCCAGGGGGAGGGCCGCATTCAGTTCGGCAATCCGGGCGGCTGCGATATCGAGGGCCGCTTCAGCGGCGAAGAGACGTTCAGCAACGTTTCGGGCGATGGATTGGCGTTGAGCGCGCATGGTTGCTCCTTCCCATCCTCACGGACAGGTTCAAGAATATGGGTTTTGGGATAAAAGCTGCCCTACTGGCTCACGAGAGTGTTGAGCGCCGAGAGCAGCGACACTGCGGAACCTATGATGACGAGCAGCGCCGCCATCAGGAACACAAAGATGATCAGCGTATAAGATCCGGTCAGGTCATTGTCTTGCCTCCCTGCTGTACGGACGGGAGCCAGATCACGCAGGGCGCGTAACGAGCGAGCGCGGTTTCCATTGGCCAAAAGCCGTTGTTCCTCCGCGAAGCTGTCGACTGCCTGTGCTACTTGCGTCTGTGTGTCCGTAGGTTCGTCAACACGCACATCAGGGCAGGAATCGCGGTTCTCGCCTAGGGGCAATAAATGAGGGGGCAAAAAATGTTGGAATTCTGATGGGGCATTTTGTGCCTCCCAGGCCACGAACATCTGGGCTGCGACCCTGCGGGAAACCCCGCCCAATATCTGGCGCGCCTCGAATATGAGATTGTTCACGGTGCTGGGCGACAGACCCAAAATCAGGCCGATTTCCTTGGCGGAATAGCTCTTTGCCGCCTCGCGCAAGCAGTCGCCATGCCGCCGGCTGAGAAGCTTCATCTTGTCCGAATGGTCTGTAACCAAGGGCATTTCCCGTCGCCCTCCTCGGGCAATATGAAGTCGCACCTTTCCTGCTGCGCGTCGTATCCGATCTTCCGGCTATGCCTGCCGGTATCGGTGTCGAATTCGATCACATGCCACTTCAGACTATACCTCTCCGATCCGCCTGGTGACAGGTCAAACAGGCGATTGGTCAAGGGAATCAATGATATGTAGCCTTAAGGCAACGGTAGACGGTTAAAATCTATTAACCCGGCTCGTACGGGCGACGACTCGCTTTTTACGCCGACGTCAATTCGAGTCGGGCGCGAGCGGGATGCGGCGAAAGGGAGGGGGAGGGCGAATGGCGAACGAAACGAGGTATCGCCATGCGAAGCTTCCACTGGATGTCGCCCATTGTCGACATCCGCATATCCCCCGCCCATGCAGAAAGCGAGCATCGTGGCCCCAGCACCTGACCTCGAGATCGAGGGCCAGCGGCTGTGCCGACGGCTCGGCGGCAGATGGACGAATGGGCAGGGGCTCTGCCTGTGTCCTGCCCATGACGACCACGATCCCAGCCTGTCCATCCGCGTCGGTCACTGTGCCCTGCTGTTCAAATGCTTTGCAGGCTGTGACACGATCGCCGTCCTCCATGCGATCCGCCGCCTGCATCTGCCTCTTCCCCGCCCGGCTCCCGACGTTCCATTATCGCGCTCGAACCAGACCGCTACGCGACCGGGGCCTGCCCTGCGTGCATGGGAGGCATCTGTTCCGCTCATCGGTACGCCGGCCGAAGCCTACCTGTCCGGGCGCCTGCTTCAGCCGCCGCGGCAAGACCTGCGCTATAACGCGCGCGCACCGCTCGGACGCGGCCGCAACGTGGTATTCCGTCCGGCGCTGATCGCCGCAGTGCGCGAGAGACACCGGGTCGTCGCTGTCCACCGGTCCTTCCTCGATCCGGTGTCATCCACTCTCGCGAACGACTTGACCGATCCTCGCATGATGCTGGGACGTCCCGGTCGCGGCGCTGTCCAGCTGGCGCCGGCGAACGACATTCTGGGTCTCGCTGAAGGGATCGAGACCGCGCTTGCGGCCATGCGGCTGCACCGGCTTCCGGTATGGGCCACGCTGGGCGCCGAGCGCGCCGGGCATATCCTCTTGCCGGAAAGTCTCGAACGGCTCGTGCTCCTGTTCGACAGGGATGCGGCCGGGTGGTCCGCGCACCAGCGCGCTCTGGAAGCTTATGCTCGGCCTGACCTCGAGATCCGCAGTATCTGGCCGCCTGCAGGGCATAACGACTGGGCCGATGTGCTCGCCACCCGCCTGCGGGCGGCCTGACGAGATGCCTACGAGAGGAGGCTGCCCCGCGTCACGAGACGCGGGGCAGCGAACCCATCAGCCGTTGAGGCGATCCTTCACCGCCTTGGCCGGAGCGAAGCTCAGCTTCTTCGAGGCCTTGATTGCGATGGTCTCGCCGGTCGCCGGATTGCGGCCCTCGCGCGCCGGGGAATCCTTGACCTTGAACTTGCCGAAGCCGTTCAGCGAAATCTCCTCGCCCTTCGCGGCGGCATCGGTGATCAGATCGAAGACGCTGTCGACGGCCTGGCGTGCATCGGCTTTCGTGAGGCCGAGCGCCACCGCCAGCGCTTCTGCGAGTTCGGAATTGTTCATGAAGAGACTCCTGGAAAATGGCGAAGCCCGTGTCCTTAGCCGCGCAGTAGCCCATGGTCACGACCCAAAAAGGCACGACCGGAAAGGAGAGGGGGAAGGGGGCAGGGCGCGCGGCCTGATTGTGCGGGCCGTCTCTGCTCCAGGAGTTATCCTATGATCAAACCAGCCCTGCTCATCCCCGCGAGCCATCTCGCCAAGTCGCCCATCAACGTGCGCAAGCGGACCGATCCGCGCGGCGATGCCGAGCTCGAAGCCAGCATCGCCGCGCACGGCCTCCTTCAGAACCTCGTCGGCGTGCCGGTGTCCCGAAAGAAGGGGCATTACCGCATCACCGCCGGTGGCCGGCGCCTCGACGCGATCCACCGCCTGATCGAGAAGGGCCGGCTGCGGCCCGATCATGAAGTGCCTGTCCTGGTCCTTTCCAATACGAAGGACGGTCGCGAGATCAGCCTCGTCGAGAACTTCGAAAGGCAGGCTCTTTCTCCTGCCGAAGATTGCCTCGCTTTCCGCGATCTTATCGAGGTGGAAAAGCTGAGTCCTGCGGACATTGCCCGGCGTTTCGGCATCGAGGAACGCTTCGTGCTCGGCCGCCTGCGCCTGGCCAATCTCGCCGATCCGATCTTCGCCGCGCTCGAGGGCGAGGAGATCACGCTCGACGTCGCCAAGGCCTATGCCACGACCGCAGATACGGGCCGGCAGATGGCGGTGTGGGAATCGCTGCGGGCCGGCTTTTCGCGCGATAACGTCAACGAGATCCGGCGGGCGCTCAAGACCTACAGCTACCGCGCCGATGATCCCAGGGCACTGCTGGTCGGTCGCGACGCCTATATCGCCGCCGGTGGGCGTGTCGAAGACCAGGATCTGTTTTCCACCGCTACCGATGAGCGCTGGATCGATACCCATATCCTCGATGACCTCGCCGCAGAAAAGCTCGCCGTGCAGGCCGGGGCGATCCGTCAGCGTGAGGGGCTGGGCGAGGTGCGGGTGGTTGCTGCCGAGCACGTTCCCTACATGGCGACCTTCGCGCTGCAACCGCTGCGCGGAACTGTCGAGCCCCTCACCGGCGACCAGGAAGCGCGTAAACAGGAGATCGAAGCGGAAATCGCCGCGATCGACCTTCCCGCGGGAGATGAAACCTATGAGCCCGAAGGCGATGAGGCGCAGCGCTATGCCGACCTCCAGGCTGAACTGGATGCGATCACCGAACGTGAACCCGTGATCGATGCCGAGCAGAAAGCCTCCGCGCTCGGCTATGTGGTGTTGAAACCCGATGGAACCCCGCAGATCCATCATCAGCTCTACCTCGCACCCACAGCCGACACGGGTGCCGACGAGAGCGATGACGAAGACGCCGAACCTGCCGACGGGCTCAGCGGCTCCGGTGCGGCGATCGATACCGCGCCCGCCATGAGCCAGCGCCTGCGGGAGATGCTGGCGATGATGAAGACCGAGCTCCTCGCCGTCCATGTCGCCAGCGACCCGGCATTCGCGCTCGATCTCGGTACCTTCCTCATGGTCGAGCGGGAATGCCGGCATATGCCCTGCATCGTGCCGAGCGATCTATATGCCACGGCGCCCCAACCGTTGCTTGCCGATTTCAAGCCCGAGACCGCGGCTGCGGCAGAATGGCGCAGGCTGGAAGAGGCGCTCGACCGCAGCTGGACCGGCTACTCGGGGTTAGAGGAGCGCTACGATGCCTTCTGCGCGCTTGACGATGAAGCGCGAGCGGCCTGGCTCGGATGGGCGATCGCGCGCACGCTCCATGCCGTTCCCGATGGGCGCGAGGGCACCGACCTCCTCAACCATCTCGGTCGCAAGCTCGGCATCGACGTCGCCGCCTGGTGGCGCCCCACTGCACTGACCTTCTTCGACAAGCTGACCAGGCCCGGCATCCTCGCTCTCTTCGAGGGGATCGGCGGCGAGGAATTGCGCGTGCGCTATACGGGTTCGAAGAAGCACGACCTTGCCGCATCGGCCGAGCGGCTGTTTGGCGGCGACGTGGTCATCGAGCCCGAGATCCAGGAACGGGCGCTCGCCTGGCTGCCCGAGCAGATGCGATTTGGCCCTGCCGAAGGGGAAGCCGAAGCCGATGCCGATGCTAAAGTGGCGAATGCCGATGCGGACATGCCCGTCCGGTCGATCGACGCATCCGATAACACAACAGGCGAAACTCTGCCGCGCGCCGCGTGAAGATCGCAGGGACCGGGCTTGTCCCGGTCCCGCCTTGTCCCATCAGTTCAGGCCACAGCACTTCTTGTACTTGCGCCCCGATCCACAGGGGCAAGGATCGTTTCTGCCAATCTTCTGGCGTTTGATGCTGGACGGCCGGTGTGGATCATTCTCCAGCCGCCACTGATGGAGCATCTCGACCCAGATGGGGATCAGATCGGGCGCTTCGGTATCCCAGCGATCCTCCTCGGCGCGCGTGAGCTTCCGCGTCCCGTCGGCAAAGGCGCGCAATGTCCGGATGCCCTCGATCGCCGCCCGGCATCCGGCGTCATCGTCGGCCAGAACCCGTAGCCACCCTGCAGGCGAGAGATCCATCGCCTGCCCGAAACCCCCGATCCACATCTCCCACAGCGTCTCGTCGGTCCGGGTGTCGATTTCCAGCACCGGCTCGAACGTGCCGGGCTGCGCCAGCGATGCGAGGATTTCATGGTAGCGATGCATCACCAGATCGATGAAATGCTGCATGCCGCCGGCATCGGCGAAGGTGGGAATGCCCTCGCCGTCGTCTCCCGCCCAGACCATCTTCAGCCATTGGCTGGGCACGATGAGATCCGGACTGACGATGACGCCGGTGAGGAAGCCGTCGAGCTGGGTGAGCAGCATGCAGTCGTCGCCCTGCGCGAGCAGCAGCTGATCGAGCTCATCGAGATAGTCGAACGAGAAAGCCATTTCCCTTCCTAGCCCGCCTTCGCCCGCTCGTCATCGTTCGGGACATCTCCCCACAATTCCTGGCATCCGCACCGGGACCAGCGCGCAAGGACCGGAGGGAGGGGGAAGGGAGCGATGAATGATCGTGTTATCTGCCGAGGTGCCCAAGCATATGTCCCAACTCGCCTTCGCCACCATGGATGCACCAGCATCCTTGCATTGCGTCGCCATCTTGATCGCCCAGCACATGCGCCGCGGCGCGCAGATTACGCGACAGGCTCTCAAGCGCTTCATGCTGGAGGCATTCGGGGCCGACGACGCCGATGGCGCCTGGACCATGCGCGATGCCTACGATGCACTCGAAGCCGCGCAGGTGATGCTGCTCCAGGATGCGGACTGCCCGCTCCTGCGGGGAGAACCACGGCAGATGTTCGCGGCACTGCGGGCGTTCGAGCACGCGCTCCCCACCCAGACCTATCGTTCGGAGCGGCAGATTGAATTCCAGCAGTTCAGCACGCCGCTGAGCCTCGCCTGGCTCGCAGGCCTTGCCGGGCAGATCCGGCAGGATGACCTCGTGCTCGAGCCGTCGGCGGGCACGGGGATGCTCGCGGTCCTTGCATGGCGAGCGGGTGCGGGCCTGCAACTCAATGAATTAGATCCGAAACGGGCCGACCTGCTCGGCCGGATCTTCGATCGAACCGTTACTCGCCATGACGGCGAACATATCGGCGATCTGCTCGCGGGCGCTCCAAGTCCGACGCTGGTGCTGATCAATCCACCCTTCAGCCGCAGTGCCGGGCGCGGTGTCGATCGCCACGCCGGCGCCCGCCATCTGCGCGCCGCGCTGACCCGCCTCGCCCACGGCGGCCGCTGCGTTGCCATCATGCCCCCGAACTTCGCGGCCGATGGCACCGCTTCGCTCGGCTACACTGCCGTTGCCGAGCTGGCGCCGCCGCGCGCCGAGATCACCATCCGCGGAAACCCCTATGCCAAGCATGGCACCGGTATCGATGTGCGCCTCCTCGTTTACGACAAGGGATGGACGGGAGAAGCCCAGCGTCATGTCGCGGACACGATCGAGGCGGCTCTCGATATCGTGCTGGCTCTTCCCTCCCGGCTTGATCCTTTCGATCCAGCCCCGGCGCCCGCACCAATGGCCAGGCCCCGTCCCGTCCCTGAACCCAAGCCAACGCTCACCGCTCCCCTGATAACGCGGCCGTCACGGAAAATAGCGCCGCCAGTCCGAATTCCCGCGAGCGAACTGCCCGAGCCGGTATCGTACAACGTACGCAATACACCGCTCGCACCGGGACAGGCGATCGGCATCTATTCCCGGTGGCAACCCACTCGGCTTGTGTTCGACGACGCCTGCGCGCATCCGGACGAGCTTGTCGAATCCGTCGCGATGGCATCCGTCTCGCTTCCGGCGCCTCGCTACCACCCCCGTCTCCAGAAGCGTGCCTTCAAGGCGCTCTCCGACGCGCAGCTTGAGACCATCATCCATGCAGGCGAAGCGCACGAACGCGATCTTCCCGGGCGCTTCTCGACGAATCTAGCCGGTGATCGCCTGCTCGAGGACGAGGAGGGCAGCACCTACCGGACCGGCTTCTTCGTTGCCGACGGGACCGGCGTCGGGAAAGGGCGTGAGGCGGCAGGCATCATTCTCGATCAATGGAACCGCGGCAATCGCCGCGCGATCTGGATTTCACTGGCCGATCTCATCGAGGACGCGCGCCGTGACTGGACGGCGCTTGGCGGCCTTGCCATCGATATCCAGCCGGTCGCGAACTTTGCGCTGGGCACACCGATCACGATGGAAAGCGGCATCGTCTTCCTGACCTACGCTGCGCTGCGTTCGAGCCGCCATGATACGGCATCGCGCCTGCAGCAGCTGCTGGACTGGACCGGTAAGGATTTCTCCGGAGTGATCGTCTTCGACGAATCCCACGCCATGGCCCACGCAGCCGGGACCGAGACGGACTTCGGGAAGGCGCACGGCTCGGAACAGGGGCTCGCCGGCGTCCGGCTGCAAAATGCGCTGCCACGTGCCCGCGTCCTCTATATGTCGGCAACCGGCGCGGCCCGGCCTGAAAACCTCGCCTATGCCGTTCGTCTCGGGCTATGGGGAGCCGGTACGGCCTTCGCCACGCGCGACATGTTCATGAAGGCCATGGAAGAGGGCGGCATCGCCGCACTCGAAGTCGTTTGTCGCGATCTCAAGGCGATGGGTCTCTACACCGCGCGCGCCTTGAGCTTCGCCGGCGTCGAGTATGAACCGCTGGAGCATGCGCTCACGCCGGACCAGATCTCGGTATACGATGCCTACGCGGACAGTTGGGGGATCATCCATCGAGGCCTGCGAGACGTTCTCGCCGAGATCGGCGTAGTCGACCGCATTTCCGGCAAGACCCAGAACGGCCAGGCGCGCGGGTCAGCGCTCAGCTCCTTCGAGGGGGCGAAGTTGCGGTTTTTCTCCAGCCTGCTCGTGAGCCTGAAGATCCCGACGCTCATCGCGGCCATCGAGCAGGAACTGGCGGCGGGTAATGCCGTGCTGGTGCAGCTGGCGAGCACGGGCGAAGCCATCATGGACCGGCGACTGTCCGAACTCTCGCCGGAGGAACGGGCGATGATGGATGTCCAGGTCTCTCCCAAGGAGACCCTCGTCGATTATCTGAAAAATGCCTTCCCGGTGCGCCAGATGCGGGTCTTTCGCGCCGATGACGGCACGGTTCGCTCG
The DNA here is from genome assembly GCF_900182875.1 of Novosphingobium panipatense. NCBI lineage: Bacteria > Pseudomonadati > Pseudomonadota > Alphaproteobacteria > Sphingomonadales > Sphingomonadaceae > Novosphingobium > Novosphingobium panipatense. The sequence goes on along the minus strand of NZ_FXUI01000013.1, from coordinate 38,226 downwards.
GAACCGATGAGTGACGCCCAAGGCAATCCCGTGCTCTGCAGGCAGGCAATTGCTTCTCGCGACGAACTGATCGAGGACCTGTGCGCTCTGCCTGCCATTCCGACCGCGCTCGACGCGCTGATCGCACATTTTGGTACGGAGCGGGTCGCCGAGATCACGGGCCGTTCCCGGCGCATCGTCACCGACAGTACGGGCCGGCAGAAGATCGAGAGGCGCGGCGCCCGCGCCAATGTCCTCGAGGTCCAGGCCTTTCAGAACGGCAATAAATCGATCGCTGCCTTCTCTCTCGCGGGGAGCACCGGCCGGTCCATGCATTCGGATCGGAACTGCCCGACCGCGCATTGTCGCCGGACCCATTTTCTCCTCGAACTGGGATTTCGCATCCTTTCGGCAGTACAGGGCTTCGGTCGCAGCCACCGCACCAACCAGGTGACGCCGCCGGTCTATCGCCCGCTCACGACCGATTGCCGCGGCGAGCGCCGGTTCCTTAGCACGATCATCCGGGGCCTAGAATCGCTGGGCGCGCTGACCCGCGGCCAACGTCAGGCCGGATCGCAGAATCTTTTCGACCCATCCGACAGTCTGGAATCCGAGTTCGCGCGCGATGCGCTCGTCCAGTGGTTCCATCTTCTTTATGAGGGCAAGCTGCGCAGTGTGACGCTCGCCGATTTCCAGGAGATCACCGGATTGGAACTGTGCGACGAGGGCGGGGAACTGAAGGAGCGCCTGCCGCCGATCCACCGCTGGCTCAATCGCATCCTCGCCCTGCGCATCGCCACGCAGAACCGCATCTTCGAAGAATTCCTGGGACTGGTCGAGGATCGCGTCGAGGCAGCGCGGGCCGCCGGAACGCTCGACCTTGGGATCGAGACGATCCGCGCCGAACGTGTGCATGTCCTGTCCGACCAGCTTCTGCGCGCCGACCCTATGACGGGCGCCGAAACGAGGCTGTTACGGCTCGAACTTCATCGAAGACCGCCGGTCACCAGTTGGGCCGCGTTGCAGTACGAGTTGCGCGGGTCGGGCGAGGTGCGGTGGCTGCACAATACGCGCTCGGGTCGGGTGGCGCTCTATGTGCCGACATGGCCGGGGCAGGACGAGGACGGCCAATGGATCGAACGCTGTTATCTCATACGCCCTGGTGGCCGGGCGCGAATGGACGTCGCGGCACTTGCCGGCAGCCACTGGGAGGAGATCGGGCGTGACAGCTTCCAGGCGCTCTGGGACGCGGAGGCCTGCGAAGCCGGAGAAAAGCTTGTGGTCGAAACGATCACGCTGGCGACGGGCCTGCTCCTGCCCGTGTGGAACAGGCTTCCCGCCGATGACATGCGCGTATGGCGGATCGACAACGGCACCGGCATGTCCATCCTCGGGCGTATCATCCATCCTGGCGCCCTCGAACGGCTCGAACAGGCATTCGGGCTTGCTGGCGGCGTGATTCTCGGGCCTGACGAGATCATCGCCGGCGCACGCATGCCCGGCGGCGTAGCGATCCCGGGCCTGGGCCCAGCCAGGCTGGTTCGGGTCCAGGTCAACGATAGTCCCCGCCTCGAGATCCGCGATTATCGGCCGGAGGATCGCACCTGGCTCAAGTCCTGCGGGGCATTCTCGGAGGTCTTGAGCTTCAGGACCAGGCTGTTTCTGCCACCCGATCGCGCATGCGCCATATTGACGAGGATCATCGAGGATCGGAGTTGATCCACCGCTGCCGCGCGAGGCTATGCCGCTCCAGTTCCCACTATATTGCGAAGGAAGGGGGAAGCGCGGCGGCATCGCACTTCATCCCTTCTAATCATTCCGCGGATGCCGGTGTATCAACCTTGGCTGCGTCCTTCTTCGGGGCATTCGTACGCTTGCTGGGTGTCTTGGCTTTCGGCGATGCGGCGAACTTAGCGCCGGTGACGATCCCGAGCTTCTTCTTCCTGAGGGCAGGCGCGGACGATTCCGCTTTCGCCGCTTCAGGAGTCAGGGTTTCCGGAGTGGTCGACGGGGCGGCAGCTTCCTTGGCAGCGGCGGGCTTCTTCGCACCGCTGGATGTTTTTGGGGATGCCTTCTTCGCCGCCGGTTTCTTTGCGACTGACTTTGTGGCTGCGCCCTTCGCCTTTCTGGGTGCGGGTGCGGGTGCGGGTGCGGGTGCGGGTGCGGGTGCGGGTGCGGGGGCGGGTGCGGCCGCAGCCGAGACACCCGGTGTGGCCGATGCCATGGGTGCGGCTTCCGGCGTCTCGACGGCGATCACGGGAGCCTCGGTCGCGGGCTTGGCGTCAGGCGCCTTTGCGCGCGAGCGCTTGGGCTTTTCCGGCACCTGAGCCGGTGTGGATTCCGGCGTTTGCGCCAAGCCAATGCCGGCAACCTCATCGGCGGGCGTCGCCGTATTGGCTTTTCTGCTCGTGCGTTTCGGCTTCTGCTCCATCACCGGGGCGTGCGTCGGAGCGGCTTCCTGTACGGCCTGTTCGGCGACGGGCGCCTCCTTCTGTACTGTTTCGCTCGCCTTTCTTCCGAGGCCCAGCTTGGCAGCGACGGCACGGCGGTGTTCAGAATAAGCGGGAGCCACCATGGGATAGTCCCGCGGGAGCTTATAGCGCTCGCGATATTCGGCCGGGGTCAGGCCGTTGGTCGCCAGATGCCGCTTCAGTGTCTTGTACGGCTTGCCGTCGATCATGCTGATGATGTGCTCGCGCGAGCCCAGGCTCTTGCGCACCGATACGGCAGGAACATGCTCGACTGGCGCGGGCGCTTCGGCTTCGCCCTTTCCTTCGAGCGCGCCGCGTGTCGCTTCGATGATCCCGGCGATGTCGCCGGCCGGCACCTGGTTGTTCGAGAAATAGGCGCTCAGTAACTGCACCGTCATTGCAGTGAGATCGGGCTGCTCGGTATCGGCCACGCAAAAACTCCAGGCTAAGGGAAGACAACAGGGAAGTTGGCTCTTGCCGAAAAAGAATTGCCGGAAAGCTAAGCCTGTTCCCACGCCTCATGCAAGTCGTCAGTGAAACAAGTCCGTCAGCCCGCAGAAAGGGAAGGGGGAGGAGTAGAGCAGAAAACCAGCTCGAGGTCTCGCTAATCCATGAGGTGCAACATGACGAACTGCGTATCCGCGCACATCCTGATCGGCGGCAGACTCGCCCGATCCCGATATCCCGAACTGATCGAGGCGATCAAAGCCGATAATCCGGCTGTCGATTGGGACGGCACGCCGTTCGATCCCGACGATATCCCGGCCGGTAAGCCGCTCGCGCTCATGGATCATGATGTGGCCAACGGCTGTTTCGAAGAGATCGAGGGAATCTGTCACCGGCACGGTCTCTACTATGTTCGCTGGTCTGGCGCTTCTCCCGGAAGCTTCCCGTCGGTTCGCATCGTTTACACGGGTAACGGCGAGCCACAGCCGGTCCTGACCACCGAGGAAGACGAGCAGGTCTTCTCCATCGAGCGCATCCGGAAACTGGGAAGCATGGAAACAATCGAAGCGGACTACCAGCGCGCACGCAGGAATCCGCCTCCCCTGGTTATCGTGGAAGACCAGCCAACCGATGTCGTCATCTCGGAGATCACCCATGGCTGATCACTATGTTCAGGGCTCGGTCGCCTTCACCTGTACGGCGCAGGAAGCCGCACTGATCGAAGAGGCGTGGCAGCATGCCGCTGACCTCGACAACGAGCTGGCGCCGGGCGACCCGAGCGCAGAATTCCTCACGGCTTTCCCGCCGGTCGAACTGGGCAACCCTTTCAATGGCCTGCTCGACATCTTCGACGATCCTCGGTTTCCCCGGTTCTGTGCCGAGATCCAGATCACCCGAGCCGATCCGTGCAGGGTGTCGATCTCTGGTGACAGCGATTTTCAACCCGACGCCATCGCCGCGCTGATCCAGCGCTGCTGCCGACAGACGCTGGGTGAAGCACCGATCGGCTTTACGTGGAGCTATGGCTCCTCGCGTCCCCGGCCCGAGGACACGGGGGGCGGTTGGTGCGCCATCTTTGCCGACCGGATCGAATTCGGCGAGACTGCCGAGGGACTGTCGAAGGCGCTGCAGCCCGCTGCCGATCCCTGGAGCGATCACCTGGTCCATGCCGCGTCCGACTGGAAAACCGAAGTCGCCAATGACGAGACCCGCCTCGGCTATCTCGACTGGATCGCCGCACGGCAAAGCTCGGTCGGTGCGGCACCTTAAACTCGATCGCCTCGTCAGTCGCATGACGTGAAGCGACCTGTGGCGAGGACGCCGCCACGTCCCGCCGCGCCATTCTTCCGCAAAACAAGGATAGACCCATGACCGACGTCACCGCGCCGGGTGCGCCCGCGCGCCTCTATAGCCAGACCGACTACGACGAACGCGGCAATTTCCAGTACCAGGGAGACCTGTACCGCCCTGGCGAGGATCTGCCTTCCCTTGCGTCACGAATGGGCCGGCATCTCGCCGACCAGTTCACGCATGCGCGCTTCTCGATCACCACGAGTAAATTTGCGGGCGGCCGGAAGATCACCGCCGAAATCCTCGATACGCCTGCCGACCTTACCGAGCGCGATAGGCAGAACGCGTTTATCGTGGAAGTGCGCGACCAGATGGAGCGGTTCGGTTTCACGTGCGCCAATGTGCTCCAGGGCTTCCACAGTTGCTCCTTCTTCTGCGAAGCGAGGATCGGGCGGGCCTATTGGGCGGCGCTTGCGCAGAGGCGCGGTCCCAGGAATCCGGTCGAAGCGTTGGTATCGCTCGCCGCGTTCAAGAAGCGGGTGAAGCCGGGCGACAGCCTGAAACTCATCGATGCGCCGGCGGGCCACCGATCGCTGGGAACGACCCGCACGATAACCAGGGTACGGTCGGGCGACCTCATCCTCGAAGGCAGGAGCCATCTCGATTTCCCGCGCGCCGCTGCCTTCGCCTGCGACGGCAAGCTGGTGCGCATTTCCATCGGCTCTGATCACGACCCGGATGCCCATCTGCTGTATGAATGGCGAGCAGCGGCCTGAACGATGGTAGCCTCATCGTTTGCTTCGGATGCGTCCGCAGCCCATGCCCCGCATCTCAAGGCCATGCGGAAGCTCCTCGAGCGCTGCCAGCCGCGCCACGATATCTACACCGTGTTCGGGCATTGCATGGAGGCGATCGCGATCGCGATCGCCAACAGCGTCGACCTGCGCGAGCGTGCGCGGCGCGAAGCCCGTTACCTAGACATTATCGGGCGCTACGGCGCCGACGTCGTCGAAAGCTTCCCACGGGTCATGGCCGAACTTGCCCTGGCGCTGGAAGCGGGAATGAGCGACGTGCTCGGCGCGCTGTTCCATGATCTCGAATTGCACAACAAGGCGAAGGGCCAGTTCTTCACGCCCTATTCGCTCAGCAGAGCGATGGCGGACATGCTGATCGGCGATCCCGCCACCCTTCGGGAAAGCATAGAAACTCGCGGACATCTTACCGCCATGGAGCCGGCATGCGGGTCCGGTAGCATGGTCATCGCGCTTACCGACGTCCTGCGTCGCAAGGTATCAATTACCAGCGCCACCTCCATGTGACCGCGATCGATATCGATCCCCGCGCAGTCCACATGGCCTATGCGCAATTGTCGCTGCTGCATGTTCCCGCGCGGCTGATCGTCGGCAATGCCCTTTCCGGTGAGATCCGCGAACAGTGGTTCACACCGGCGCATATCCTGGGTGGTTGGACGGCCCGGCTTGCGTCAACGCCCGAGGGCAAAACTCCGATCGATATGATCCCGCTCGTCGACGCTGCGAGCACGGTCTGCTCGCGTAGGGAAACTACCCGCGCGCCCGACTGCAACAAACCAGCGCCGATATCACGTCAACTCAGCCTCTTCTGATCCGGCCATTGAGCATCAGGCAACTTCGCCGAGCGTTCCTCCAACCACAATTGCCGGTATGATCGGTGACGATCCATAAGTTCCCGATGCGTGCCGCATCCTGCCAACCGTCCGCCCTCCATGAACAGGACCTGGTCCGCGGACTGCGCCGTCGCCACCCGATGTGTGATCATGATGAGCGTGGTTGTCCCGCCGGCTCTGCCTCGCAATTTCGCGATCGCGTTCGCCTCGCTGCGCGGATCGAGCGCGGAGGTGCTTTCATCGAGGATCAGCACCGGCACGTCCACGCCTGCCAGCCGTGCGAGTTCCAGCTTCTGGACCTGGCCTCCCGAAAGACGCTCGCCCTGTTCCCCGAGTTCCATCTCGAAGTCGATCGACCTGCCGGGCTCGTGGAAACGCCAAAGGTGCAGCAATTCCTCGACATCGCCGATCGACTGGTTCGCCGGGGGATAAAGGATGTTCTCGCGCAGGGACCGGTTGAACAGACCGATGAACTGCGGCGCATAGAGGATATGGCGATGCCGATCCGCCCAGGGGATCGTCGCGATATCTATCCCGCCCACCGCGATCCTGCCGGAAGAGGGGGTAAGCACGCCTGCGAGAAGCTGGGCCAGCGTGGACTTGCCCGAACCGTTGGGACCGACGATCGCGACGAAAGAACCAGCCGGCACATGCACCGATATCCCGGCCACGCCGGGCATGCTCTCGCCGTAGCGGAAGCTCACATTCTCGGCGACAAGATCTGACGACGCTGTAAGACCAGGGACCGGGGCGCTGTCCTCTTCTTCGACCGTCGAAAACGTCAGGACGTCGCGGATGTTGGCGATCGCCACCCCCGCTTGCGCGAGGATATAGCCAAGCGAACTGAGCGGCACGGTCAGCCGGAAGGCGTACGTCTGGAGCAGGACGAAATCGCCCGCACTCATGCGCCCCTGGCCGACATCGAGACCGGCGAGCAGCAGCAGCGCCACGAGGCCGAGCCCTACCACGCAGAATTGCAGCGCGGCCATGAGCGTGAGCGAACGGTACATGCCGGCCGCCGCGTACCGTTTCGAACCGAGGGCAGCGCCGGTATGCCGCAGCTCGCGGTCGAGCGCGCCGTTCAGCACCACGCGGCGGGCGTTGCGCACGATATCGCCGATGGTGCGCGAGACATGCGATGCCGCCGTATTCGTCGCATCGGCGTGAATGCGGTGACGCCTGGCGCCGAGCCAGGTCGCGGCGAGGAAACCCACCAGCGTCAGCGCCAGGATCAGGACATAACAGGGCCGGATCAGGCCGGCGATCACCACGAGACTGGCGAGGGCCTGGAGCATCACTGGCCCGAGCCGCCAGATCAGCCCCTCGACGACCAGCGTCAGGCTATAAGGCAGGCGCTCCAGCATGCCGGGAACGCGGCCACTGCGGCTGTCGCGCGCCGCGGTGATCTCGGGCAGGGCCGCGGCGAGCGCGCGGATGGTGTAATGCCGCGCCAGCGCATCGACCATTTTCGCGGTGCACGACAGCCTCGCGGTTTCGAGGATCGATGCGCCTGCCCAGCATCCCACGAACAGCATCACGGTGACGAACAGATACAGGCGCGATTCCGAGGAAGCTGCCAGCATGTCGATCAGGAGTTTGAGGGCGTAGGGTCCGGCAACGCCCATCGCGATCACGAGGGCTTCGAGGGTGAAGGCCTCGAACAGGCTTCGCCTTGCACCCAGGCCGGCCGACAGCATCAGCTGCGTCAACCGCGCCAATATTCCAAATGTCGTCACTGTACAGACCTCCTGGCGATCGATGAGCCAGAAGGAGGATTTGGAACGCGGTCGCTATCCTAGCGCCAAATCAGGCCCTTTGGAATGCGCGATCCCATGACGCGGAAAGGGGGGAAGGGGGTGCGGGGAGGTGACGGGAGACGTGGATCGTCCCGTTACCCTCAAGCTCAAGGAGAAGGTTCCCATGGCGAGCATGGCCCGCATGACCGACACGCCCCCCGTGTCCGCTCCCTATCGCATCGACGTCTCGCGCGGCGGCCGCAGCGGCCGCGTATCCTCGGAATGGTTCTCCAGGCCCGACGACGAAAAATTCCTCTCGCTCTCCAGCCTCTACGACAGCGTGCGAGCCCGCGCCGATCGCTCGACCACCCGGACCGTCGAAAGCCGCGCGATCCGGGTCGAGGCGAGAAGCGATGATCCCGAACGGCTCACGCTGATCGCCCCTGGCGACGAGCGTCCGCTCACACCGACCAACTGGTCCTTCGGCCAGGTCGCGAGCCTCGTCGGCGCCCCCGCCTCCTATCTGCGCCAGCTGCCCGCGGCGCTCGCCGGTCTCAATCTCCAGCACGGACTTGTCACGCACAGAGGCGAACAGGTCAAAATATTGCAGACCGACGATGGCCGAACAGAACTGCGGGCTGCGACCGGAAGTCAGTATGGCAGGGTGTACGACTGGGAACTGATACAGGCCATCATGGCATTCGCCGGGGACGGCGTTGGCGATACACGATGGAAAGTCCCAGGAACGATCGATTGGGGAAGCATGAGCTATAACCCCTATGTCGATATAACGAAGGAGACGACCACGCTCTACGCTTCGGACAGGGATGTCTTCGTATTTCTGGTCGATGATACCCATCCGATCGAGGCCGGTAAACTGCCGAACGGCGATCCCGACCTCTATTTTCGCGGATTTTATGCCTGGAATTCCGAGGTCGGCTCCAAAACCCTCGGCATCGCGACATTCTATCTCCGGGGCGTGTGCGCGAACAGGTGCCTGTGGGGCGTGGAGAATTTCGAGGAAGTGAACATCCGCCACTCGAAGTTCGCCGGCGCCCGCTTCGCGCACCAGGCCGCCCCGGCGCTCGAGCACTTCGCGAACTCCTCCCCGCAGCACTTCATCACCGGCATCAACGCCGCGCGCGAACGTATCGTCGCGCGCAAGGACGAGGATCGCGACGACTTCCTGCGGCGGCGCGGCTTCTCGAAAACCGAGACTACGAAGATCATCCAGACGGTCCTCGCCGAGGAAGGGCATCCGCCCACGAGCGTCTATGATTTCGTGCAGGGCATCACCGCGCTGGCCCGCACGAGGCCGCATCAGGACAGCCGCCTCGAACTCGAAGGCAAGGCCCGAAAGCTGCTCGAACAGGCGCTCTGAGGCGCACTTCCCGATCCGAATTTCCCCTCCATCGCTCGCTCCGGTCTTCCACCGGGGCGGCTTTGCTCATGAAAGGATAAGGCCATGCGTGCCCCGTCCGATGTTTTCCTTTCCGATTTCACCGTGGACGTCGCCTTCTTCAGCGACGGCGAGCATTATGCCACCCAGAGCTACACAGTCACCGCCTCGACCTGGTTCAGCGCCCGCCAGCAGGCGCTGCAGATGTCGGTAAGCAGCGTCTATGACGACCCGCGCATTCCCGGGCTCAGCCGCAGCGCCACCCTGCGGTCCGGCTCATGACCCGCGCTCGTACCCGCCGCCTCGGCACGGGAATCTCCGCGCTGATCGCCGCATCGCCCCCGCCCGCCACCACGCTGCCGCTCGCCAGCATCAGCGCCGGATATAATCCGCGCCGCTATTTCGACAGCCGAAAGCATGACCAACTCGTGGCATCGCTGCGGCTGCGCGGAATGCTCCAGCCGATACTCGTTCGTCCCGCCACGGAGACAGGCGATGGCTATCTCATCGTCGCCGGGGGGCGTCGCTACCGTGCGGCGCTCGAGGCCTTTGGGCCCGAGGGCGAAGTCCCCGTCATCATCCGCGAGATGACTGACCAGGAGGCCCTCGAGGCGGCGATCGACGAGAACGACGTGCGCGACGATGCTTCGGAAACCGAGCAGGCCGATGCGGCGGTCCGCGTTCTTGCCGCCTGCCAGGACGATCGCGGCGAAGCCGCTCGCCGGCTCGGGTGGTCGAAAACCAAGCTCGATCGCCGTCTCGCGCTCGCTGGCCTCTGCGAGCCGGTCAAGCACGCGCTCGACGAGCGCCGGATCAAGCTGGGTCATGCCGAACTGCTCGCCGCCGTTCCCGCCGACAAGCAGGAGAAAGCGCTGGAGACGATCCTCGCCTCCGGTCTCGACGTCGGGAAGACCCGCGACCTGCTGATGCGGGTCACCCAGGATCTCGCCCATGCCTGCTTCGATAAGAGCGAGTGCCTGGCCTGCCCGTTCAACTCCGCGGCGCAGCGCGCCCTGTTCGAGACGCATATCGAGGACGGGCATTGCACCAATGCCGGGTGTTTCGAACTCAAGACCCAGACCGCCGAAATGATCCGCTTCGAACAGGAGGAATGCGCTGAAAAGGCCGCACGGACTGCGAAGGTTTCCGCTGACGACGATACCTGTGGTGATGAGGCCGAGGACGAGATCGACGCTATCGAAGGTCCGGATATCGAAGCCGATGCCGATGCCGATGCTGCTGACGCTGCCGATGGTGATGACGACGACCACAGCGAGATTAGCGGTGCGCCCTCCCTCCATCTCCAGGATGAGCAAGCGGCATCTTCTATGAATGATGCCGGGAATCAAGCGGTGCCGGTCGCCGCGAGCGATACTGGCGCCAGGAAGCCGGACACGCCGAAGTCCCCCGTCACCGCCCGGTCGATCGCCATCCGTAGCAGGGAACTGCGCGAGGCGACCTGGCGCACCGCGCTCGCTCGCGCGCTCGCCGCTAATCCCGCCCATGCCCAGGCCACGATCCTGGTCGCCGCGATGTCAGGCACGCTCCCGCAGATCAAGGCGGAGACATTGCGCGGGCGGGCCGGGCTGCTGGTTGGTAGGTCCTTCCCCGATCTCGATTTCAGCCAGCAGATTGCCGCGATCCTAGAGCTGCCGGAGCCGCAGGCCGCGACAGTGCTATCCGCCATCGGCGCGGCCTATGCGAAGGATGTCACCAGTTTCGATCATGTCGCCGACCTGGCGCGGGTCTTCGCAGTCGATCTCCGCGATGCCTGGCACGTCGATAAGACTTTCCTCGAACGCTACTTGAAGGACGAACTCAGGTTCATTGCACGCGAATGCGGGCTGATCGCACACATCGGCGAGAAGGCGTTCGCGAAACTGCTGGGCCAGAAGAAGACCGATCTCATCGCCGGCATGCTCCACGCACTCGGCTTCGAGTGGGCAGGGCGTCTGCCGAGCGCCATGACCCTCGACGGCGCATATGGGCCACCGCCTGCGTGCCCAGTCGCACCCGCGAGCGAGGTTCCGATCACGGACCTCGCCGCCTGAACGCTCCCTCGCTCTCCCGGAAGGATGTCTCCCTATGCTGATAACCAGCCTGCTCCCGCTGCTCGCCCGCTATTCGCTGGGCTGCGATCTTGTCGCCGGGCCCGAGGGCATGGTGACGCTCACCATCATCCCGCGCATGATCGAAGGCGGCCACAAGCCTGACGCCGGCGAACTCCGGCCGATCTCGCTCACCGCGAGCGCCGCCGAGATCGATGCCGAACTTGCGCGCGGCGAGGATGGCGCGCTCGGCCAGCTCATCGCCGGTCGCAAGGCGCTCGCCGACCAACTGGAAGAGCAGCGCCAGGCGACGCAAGCCGCTCGCGCTGCCGCGGCCGCGAAGGCCAAGGCGGCGACACCGACACCGAAACCGACGCCGAAACCGGTGGCCGCTGGCGCGACCGCGCACGCTTCCGGCAGTCCGCCGGCCGACGCCAAGCCCGAAGAGCCCGCCAGCCTTTGGTGAATTACGGCGCGGAAACCTCGCTCCATCTCTCCTTCTATCTCCCGGAGACAGTCATGCAGATCGATCATCTCACCCGAACCTATCGCTATGACGGCATCGACCTGCCCGTCCCGCCGCATCTCGCGCAGGACCCGGCCGCGCTGCGCGCCTATCATGCGACGCTCTACCCGGCGATCCTCAACGCCGAGACGGTCGATGCCGGGATCATGGGCGGCGCGCATGTCACCGAATATCGCCGCGCCGTCGGCACCAAGGGCTGATCCCGGTGCCGACGGCGCCGCGACGCCGCGGCGCGACCATCCCGCCAGCGCTGCGCAAAACCCTCCTGGACTGGATCGAGACGGACGATGGCGACACTGCCGGTTTCACCCCGCCAGCCTGTAGCGCTCAGGCCCGAGCCCTCCATGCGCGGATCGTCGACGACAAGCCGGGCGGGGCGGGCGAGTTCCGAGAACCGCTCCAGCCGCCGACCGGACTTCGCCTCCCGCCGCTTGGCTGATCTCGCGAGTGATCTTGCGGGCGACCTTGCGGGCAGGGCCGTCGCGCTATCACCCGATGTCCCGGCGATCTTCGACGCGCCGCTGGCGCCGCATCACCGGGTGATCGGACGCTGGGCCGCGTCCCGGGCACAGGATGCGAGCGCCCGTACGCGGTTCGAAGCTCGCCGCCACATCGAGGCGGTGTTCGATGCCGCCGTGCGTGAAATCCTGGACCCGATCGATATCATCGATCTGCGCATCGCCGTGCTCAACAGCGAGGCCGATGGGCCGCCCGCGATTGCCATCATCTGCGACAGCATGGGACAGCTTGACCTTGGATGGATCGAAACCGGCGATGCGCCCACCGCCTGGCGCGCCGCCGCCTACCGGGCGCTCGAGCAGACGCTGGGGCGCGTGCTGCCGGTTTTTAGCTACCAGGATCTCTTCGACGAGATGTCCATGTACTACTGGGAGGGGGAAATCGATGACGAAGCGGCCCGCCGCAGCCTGATCGCATGTCACGGCGCGGACGCCGTGGATCTCGACGGACACATGCTCCCTTCGCAGTTGAACGAGCGCCGCCCGGGCTGGATGATCGCAGCGAACGCGGCGCCGCCGAGCCGGCTTCCTGCTGCCCTGCGTCGCAAGCTGGCGGATGTGCGTGCTGCGCGGGAGGTGCTTGGCACACTCTTGCCCGAAGCCGGCGCCTGGCACTTCGATTTCGAGGTCGCGAGCGCATATCTTCCCGGCATCGAAGAATGCGCCTCGCTCCCGCCGCTGACGCTGGTTCCCTTCGTGCCGTTCGCCCGCGAACTCGACGATGTCATGCGCAGCGGCATGGAAATGGGGTTCACGGACATCGCCGGTATCTGCCCGCTGCCGGATGTAGCCTGCATCGATGACTGGTTTGCCTCGCTGCGGCTCGGCGCACAGTTCCTCCTCACGGTCCAGAACCTCATCCGCTTCGATCCACCCAAGGCCAGGAGCCACCCATGTCCGACCATAGCACCCACTTCGAAGCGAGCGGCGGCGGTCTCGTCCTGACGAACGCCATCCTGCTCTATGCGAATCAGGCACCGCGGCATCTCAAAGCCTGCGGCGCCTCTTCGATCGATACGGCTGCCTTCGCCAGCATCCATGCCGTGGAACTCGGTGGCGATGGCCCGCCGACGATCGCGGCCGGGAGCCCGCTGACGCGCGCGCATCTGCGGCAGTGGTCACAGGCGCTTGGCCGTACCGCCCAGCCCGAGCTTCTCCCCGAGCATGTGCTGGTCGCTCATCCCGACATGCTGGCCTGGTGGGTGCCGGCTGAGGTGCGCCCGGCTCATTTCGCGCTGTCGGATCCTCCTGCCGATCTCCATGCGCTGGCGGCGCGAACGACGCTGCCGGTTCCCTATCCGCCTCATCTCCTGATCGCCACGCGCCATGGGCTTGGCGTCTATGCGCTCCCGGCAAATGAACGCCCTGGCGCCGAGACGCCGGTTCTGCACTCGCCGATCCTCAACGTCTTCGCCGACGGGCGTCTCTGCTGGGGCAACATCCCGAAACCCAGGGCGCTCAGCATCGCCTCCATTCCCGCCTATGAAAGCGCGCTGTTCGACTCCTGGTCGACGCATCCCAATCCCGGGCAGGACCGGACGATACGCGGGAAGGGCGGGCTGGTGCGGCTCTGGGACGATCTGGCGGCGCGCGGCGCGCGCCGGTTTCCGGTGAGCCGTCTCAAGCCTTTCGGCGCCGGCACGGCCGGGCAGGGGAGAGGCCAGCGAAGGCCCGCCGCCTGCGCGGTGACGGTAGGCCGCCTCATCGCACGCTCACGGGTATGACGATGCTCGCCGATGATGCGACGGCAGCGGCGGTGCTTGACGCCATGCCCTGCTATCCGGTGCCGCCCTTCGGCAGGTCGCCCGTCATCGAGGCGCTGCGCGCTTCTCGCATCGGGCATGGTCTCGCCATCGGCCATGACGGTGTGATGCTGATCCTGCGCCGCCCGTGGCTGGCGCTGGACGTGCCGATTGCGTCCCCCATCGCGGGCTATGTTCCTTATGGCAGCATCGGAGCATCGCGGGCCGATCTACGCTGCGGCCTCATACCCCGGCGTTATTTCGTGCAGATATTGGAATTTCTGAAGGCAGCCCTGCCGAATGAGGCCGCCGCATTCATCCTGTGGAACGAGGCGAGCCGTGAATTTGCCGTCGAGTTCCCCGATATCGATGAAGCGACGCCGACACGACTGGTCTATCGCATGCCCAGGCTGCCGCCTGACTGGCACATGGTCTGTGACATCCACAGCCACGCGCGCGGCCGTGCATTCTTCAGCGCCACCGACGACGCCGATGATGCCCATGCCACCAAGATAGCGATCGTCTTCGGACGTCTCGATCATCCCGATGGTCCCACCATGGCTGCACGGCTCTGTGCGGGCGGTATGTTCCTGCCCTTGCCGCGCTGTCCCTTTGCAGGAGTTCCCGATGCAGACTGATCAGGCCCGGCGGCACTATCTTCCTGCCGGCTTTGACGATCGTGCGATCACGATCCTGCTGGTCGGATGCGGTGGGAACGGAGCGCAAATGCTGATGGGTCTCGCCGCGCTTGATACGGCGCTACGCGCGATCTCCTCGCGCTCGCTCGACGTCACCGTGGTCGATGACGATATCGTCACCGAGGCGAACCTTGGGCGTCAGCCTTTCTACCGCTGCGATATCGGCCATTCCAAGGCGCGTACGCTGACCGAGCGCATCAATCTCGCGCATGGCCTTGCCTGGGAGGCGGTTCACGGACGCGCTCCTGAAGCGATCGGGATCGACGGCTTCGACATGCTGATCAGCTGCGTCGATACCGCTGCGGCCCGCCGGGCGCTGGGGGCGGCTCTGCAGACCGGCAGAAATCCGCCCGTCTACTGGATGGACCTCGGCAACCGTGCCGGCGACGGCCAATACCTGATCGGCTGTCCGCGGCGCACCAGTCACAGCGATCGCCCCCGTCTTCCCACCGTGCTCGAAGCCTTTCCGGAACTCGCCGACGACAGCGTGGCTGAAGACAATGCGCCATCCTGTTCGGTCGCCGAGGCGCTCGAGCGTCAGTCGCTGTTCGTCAATCGCGTCCTGGCTAGCCATGCGCTCGCGCTGCTCTTCGATCTTCTCGGGCGCGGCTCGATCGGGCATGCCGGGGCCTTCATCAATCTGGCCAGCGGTCAGACCGTTCCGATCCCGCTTCCTTTCGCGAATGGCGCATCACTTGAGGCAGCAGCTGGACACGCAAACATCTCGCATTCGTAGACTGTATAGGCTATGTCATATGCCAAGGAGTCGCCATGAACCTCGAGCGTCACGTCAAACTGTTCAAGAACGGCCGTAGCCAGGCGGTCCGCATTCCCCGTGAGTTCGAACTTCCGGGCGAGGACGCCATTATCCGCAAGGAAGGCTCCCGCCTGATCATCGAACCCGCCCGTCCGCGCTCCCTCCTTGCCGTTCTCAAGACATGGGAGCCGCTCGATGAAGAGATCGGCCCGATCGAGGACCTGCCCGCAGAACCGGTCGACATCTGATCCATGTTCCTGCTCGATACGAATATCCTGTCGGACCTGATCCGACAGCCCGATGGCATGGTCGCCCACGCTATCGCCGATGTCGGCGAGGATGCGGTTGCGACCAGCATCATCGTTGCCGGCGAACTGCGCTATGGCGCAGAAAAGCGCGGATCGCCGCGCCTGAAAAGCAAGATCGAGGATTTGCTGTCTCTCATTGCAGTGCTGCCGCTCAAGGACGATGCCGACGCCTGCTATGGGCGTCTGCGTGCCGACCTCGAGCGCCGTGGCACGCCGATTGGCGCTAACGACATGCTGATCGCCGCCCATGCGCTTGCAATCGGCGCGACCCTCGTTACCGACAACATCCGCGAATTCGAGCGGGTCGATGGCCTGCAGCTGGTGAACTGGCTTCGAACGACCTGACGCCAGGTTCGCACGGCGTTCCCGGGGTTCTCGTGGTCAGCGAGCATGAAGAAGGGAAGGGAGAGGGCAGAAGGGTGATCCCAGGGAGATCGCCCCATGCTCACCTCGTACTGTCAGCGCCGGCAGCCCTGCCACTTGTGGCGTGACGATCGATCCTGCCGCCTTCGATCCTGCAAGCGCGGCTTGCTGGATCGCGCATGGCCGCCGCCCGGAGCATGCCGATGTACTGGCATCGGTATGGACGGACTATCCGGACCTTCCTTCCGAAGCACCGCTGCATGAACGTATGGCGCGCAGCCGCGCGCGCGTCGCCGCGCTCCGCCCGTTCAACGACGCGATCCGTGAGGAAGCCGAACGCGAGCGACAGCGCGCAAACTTTGCCTGCGTCGAGAGGCGCGTAGCAAGCGGCCAGATCAGGCCCTTCGATCAGGCCATCCTCCAGGCACGCTCCCAGCATGGCTATAACTGGGACGCTGCAGTCCTCTATGCCCAGGGGCGATACGCCGCGGAGGCTGGCTGGGAGCCTCGCGATTTTTCCGCGCCGCCGGGTGAAACCTCGCCCGCTTACGCCCAGGGCTTCCGCGACGGCGGTGGCTGCTTCGACGATCTGTTCGACGTGGCCAGGCGTTCCTTCGCGGCTACCGCGCGAACCGGAGACCCATTGCCGATTTCCGCAACGCCCCGGGTTGCAAGGCCGGCTCCGAGCAGTTGGCCGTCTCCGACAGACGCGCCGCGTCCCGCATTATGGTCGAAACGCACCGTGATCATCGGTGCCGCCACTGCATCGAATGCCGCAGCAGGCTTGATGACCATGCTCCAGGCACAGCCCCGGCATGAAATGGCGCATATCATCATAGCCGACGTCGGTCGGGGCTTTCGTGCGTGGCGCAGTGCGGACCTTCACCAGATCGGGGATCCAGCCGATCAGTTACGCGCCATGTTTGCCGGGATCGAACCGGACGACCTGCTGATCATCGCCGACGGCGAAGATCTCGCCTGGATAGACCGACATGCCGGCATGCTTCCGCTCTGCCGAACCATGGAGCGCACGCGTAATTCGGCGATCCAGCAGCGCGCGCAATTGCGCGCCTGGCTCGAGCGCGGACTATGCGAGGGCGAGGTCCTCGCCGGCGGCCATATCCGCTGGACCAAGCTCGCGCAGGGGCTGTCCGGCCGCCTCGGCGAATTCGTCGCCCGTTATGCCGGTAAAGCCCAGCCACGCGGACACCGCATCGTTATCGAACTACGCGATGGCGATCCCGCAATCGGCTTCATGACGCCGCAGGGCAAACTACTAAGCCCCGAAGCGATCATTACGAACAAGGACCATATGCGCAGGCACATGGCGGGGATGCTGCGCCGGTTTGCATCTGCCATCCCGCATCATCGCGACGCGGCGGCCTGACCGCGCCGCCCACTGCACGACCAGACAAACTGGGAGGATCCCATGCACGAGATGCCCAACTTTCCCGCCATGTCCGCCAAAAACGCGCAAACGACAATACTTCAGCCGGCGCCAATCGACGATGACCGCTGAACCGGGCAGAGCGCAGGCTGACTGCCCGAGATCGACCCGTGCCGAAGTCCGCAACCCGGTCCTCGCGCTTCCCGCGGCGCGCATCCTTGCGACTATCGACCTCGATACGCGCGCGCTTCTGGCGCTTCTTTTCAGCGACCTTCAGCAGGAAGCTCGCGCGAGAGCGCACCAGAACTGGAACAGGCACAAGGCCGTGATGGCGGCCTATTGGTCGGCTGTCGCTACTTATGCAGGGCACGTCCGGCGAACCCTTTATGGTCCTGCCGGTAATCGCAACCGAACGCCCCTGCTGTTGCGGCAACCGGGTTATTCGCCGATCCCGGTGCGCGACTGGGCTGAGGCGTCGCGCTGTTACTGCCAGCGCCGTGACCGCAGTGGTCTTGGTGCGAGGGACTTTGCCGAAGCCGAGCTGACCATCGGCGACACGGTTATTGCCAGGATCAGCTATAACGGTCGCATCTGGCTCGCAGGCGACTGGCAGCCCGGAGATACGCCACTCTACGACAATGCGGCGATCAGCTCTGCGGCAAACTGATCGAGGCAACCGCCCCTTACATCCCGACAACTTACGTCTCCCGTAGCATAGCCGCCGATTTCCGACGCGTATCATGGAGGGTGTGCGCGGGCGGGGGAGCGGAGCGGGGAGGAGGGCTGGGGCGACGGACCCGGGGCGGTCGATTGCCCCTTCCGTGCCACAGGAGGTTATCCCATGGATGTGATCGTTTCCCGCACCCGCATTGCCGGGTGCGCGCCTCTCTATTCCTACCGTGCGCTGGTTCCACTGGAAGGCGTCGCTCCCGATCGGCGACACCGCGTTGCGGTCCTGCATGTCCAGACCGTGACCATCCGTGCGGCATGCACGCGGATCGCCGACACGATCGCGCCGCATCGTTGGTTCGAACAGGATATGGCCGTCTCCTTCGGTCTTGCCGCCCAGCTCGGCCTCGCCGCGCGGCGCATCGAAGTGCTTCTGCTGCAGTCGGTGTTTCCCGAGATGACCACCTGGTTGGCGCCGATCGCGCTTCGGCTCGACCATGATCCGGGAAGCGCGTCCTATCGCGTCGCGACCATCGATCTCAATGCCGCTTTTGATGCCATCGCCCCGCACATCGACACGCTGACCGCCGCCGAGCTTGCGCCGCCTCGGTTTACCGATCGCCGCGTCGCCTGATCCAGGAACCCCGCACATGATACATTACACACTCTCCCATCTCGAAGCGGCCGCCTCCCTCTGGGAAGCGGTTCTCGACCTGCGCGACCATCCGGCCGCCGAACCCGACGCTCTCGTTCGTGCGCTGGCGATCCGCAAATCGTTCGAGGCGATGGGGACCTGCGCCATGCGCATCATTGTCGTGGGCTGGATCGATGCGGTCGATGCCGCTTGGTACAGGAACCAAGAGACCTGCCCCTTCTGTTTCGACTGGTCCTTTGTGAAGCAGTGGGTCATCGACACCATCGACTGGTCCGACCCCGATAATCCGGCCATCCGGATAGATGCTTCGGGCACCGACATCACAGACAACGTGACTACGGCCGCCCAAGCGGGGGCGAAGTCGCCCGGGCCAGCGGGGCCACAAATCACCCGGCACGACCATGTCGCCCTGCTTGCCCGCGCGCGCGCCGCCCTGGAGAAGCCGGACAGCCTCGATGCCGCAGCACTCGCCACATTGACCGGGGTGATAGGCGCCAGCGAAAGCGGGCTCAGGGTTTGTGCGCTACCCTGGCCGATCGATATGCATCTGGGCATCATCGAGCACCGTCATGGCATCAATTTCTACGCAGGCCTGAACCATGACGTTCTCGTCGCGGAGATGGCGGAATATGCGCGCGAATGGTGGAAGGAGATCGGCGACAGGCGCGATCCGCATACACTGCCAGATGACGAGGTCATGGCCGCCTATTTCGACGATCACCCTTCGGAAAGCTATTCGACCGAGATTCTGCGCCTGGAGCCTCTCCCGGCGGTCCGCTCAGTCTCTTCGATCGAAAGCGGCGCCTACTGCGTGCTCTCGACTGCGCACCTGACGGTGCAGACGGCCGGACTTCTCGACAAATGGGCCTGCTGGCCTCCGAGCGACCGTCCCATCGACATCGCCGCCTCCGTCTATGGCTGGTTCGTGCCGACGCGGCCGCTTCCCGGTGACCGCCGAGCGCAGATCCCAGATGATCTCCAGGAAATCATCGCGTTCGGACGTGATCGCGGCTTCCAGTTCCTCCTCCTCGACTGCGATGCAGACCGCGCCGCCGATCTACCCGTCCACGACTGGTGATCAGGTTGAGAAAAGGGCTCTCTGGCCACAACGAGAGTACGCTGATTGTCCGCCGAGGATTTCTCCACCGGCGCAGCAGTCCGCTGTTTTAATCACGGAGCGCCGACGCCGGCCTCCAGCAGCGGCAGTAGCATTGCATGGAGGGCATCCTCCGCGCGCTCACGCCGAGGTGCATCGCTCGAGGCCAGGTCCTTGCGCATCCAGTCGGGCAGGCGCCGCACGAGGTCCAGCAGTTTCACATCGTTTGAATCGCTCATCGCCTCCTCTTTGCAGGACGCTCACCGCGACGACAACTGTCTTGGCGCTTTGCGTCGGCAGAGCGTCAAGCCGGGACGAAAGGGAAGGGGGCGGGGTAGGGAAGACGGCCGGATGGTCCGTCGCCGAGACAGGAGATGATCATGCTTCTTCCCGCCACGATCGAGATCGCGGTCAGCCAGGACGCCATTCGCTGCGCATCCCGCCTTGTCGCGAGCAGCGCGCTCGCTGCGATTCACGAAATCCTGCAGAATTGCCGCCGGGCCGGCGCGCAGAACATCATGATCAACCTTGTCGAGGAAGACGGCCGCGCCTTTCTCGATATCCACGATGACGGCTGCGGCATCGACGATCCCGCTGCGCTCCTGACTCTCGGTTTATCCGGTTGGGGCGACGATATCATGCGGCGTGAGGATCCGACCGGCATCGACCTGTTCAGCCTTGCCGGCCATGGCATCGAGATCCACGCCTTCTCGCCCGCGATGGGAGAAGGCTGGAAGGTCCGGATTCCCGCTGAAGCCTGGAATGGCGACAGGGCGCTTGAACCCGAGCGGTGCGACCTCGGCTGGGGAACGATGGTCCGCATCGAGATATCCGGCAACTGGAAGATGGGCATTTGTTCGACCATTGCTGAGGCCGCCCGTTACTATCCCTTGCCGGTGACGCTGGACGGTGCTTTGCTGCCCCGGGAGGATTTTCTCAAGGATGCGCTGCTGATCGAAGAGGCCTGCGGTTGCCGTATCGGCGTCTATAAAGGCAATTCGGTTCGGCAGGATGGCCCCTGCATCAACTTCCATGGTTTGGCCGTCCCGTGCTCTCTTCCCAATGTATTTGAATTGAAGAGGCAGGACTGCCGCTGGTCCGTTCGCATCGATGTGATCGACGCGCCTGGAATTCGCCTCGCCCTGCCGGCCCGCAACGCGGTGATCACGAATGAGGCGATGAAAGCGCTGCGCATCGCCGCCGAACGCGCCATATATACCGGCATCGCCGCCCAGGAGGATCATCGCCTCCCCTTCGCCTTATGGCTGCGGGCTCAGAAATTCGGTGTGACGCTGCCCGCGGTACGGCCAGGGCTCTCGATCTGGAATCCACTGTCCGGCGATGAACATCAAAGGGCCGCCAATGCGAAAACTGCCCCTGAGACTGCCTCTGGGGGCGCATTGATGCTTGTCCCGCCGCTGCGCTCCGAGATCGCGCAGGCGCTGGCGCCCGCCCGCCATCAGCCACCGCTTCAGGATTTCGTGCTGGTGGAGGAGGAACGCTGGCTCGAGGGCTATGACTGGTACGACGCTCTGCCGATCATCCTCTATGTTTCCTTCCGGATTTACCGGGACGGCATCGAACATCCTTATGGTGAAGACGATCGCCTTCCATGCGGCTTCGCTTCAGGTTTCGTCGACAGGATCGTTGCCGACCTGGAGATTGCCGAGACCGGGCATGAGGATGCGCCGCGACACGTCCATTCCATTGAAATCCCGGCCCTGGTCTGTCCCACTGGCAGTTGGGATATCGAGGAGGCCGTGGTCCTTGTGACCCGCGACGGCGGTATCGACCCGGATTGCCTGGGATGCATGATCCACGCGACGCTGTTCTCTGTGCGCGACGATGCTGACGCCGATAGCTGGGAGACCCAGTCCCGCGCCTTCGCGCGCGAAGCCCGGCAGGTGGCGACCGGCGTTCTTCTGGGGGATAACGCCGCCACCCTCGAGGCCATTGTCATGGAGGCGCGGCAGCATCTCGCCTGTCTGATCCCGAAGGATCGCCGGATTGTCATCCACGCGGATCGCTCCGGCATCACCGCCGATTTTATGCCGGGCTGAGACGCCGCCGCCCGAACCTATCCCCTGAGCATCAGATCCGGCGTCCGCACACGATGCCGACCGAAGGAGCACGCCCATGACGATCGCCACTCATGACTTCACCCGCGATGCGAAAGTTCCGCTCGGTCACTGTTCGGCCGGCACGCTGGAACTGGATCTCGGCAAACTGATGTCGGGCCGCTGCCTGATCCAGGGATCGTCGGGCGCGGGCAAGAGCCAGACGCTGCGCCGGATCATCGAGGAAGCCTTCGATTATCTGACCACCATCATCGTCGATCCTGAAGGCGAGTTCGCCAATCTTGCCGCGCATATCGGCGCCACCACCGTCGTCGCACGCGACTACGCCAATGACGGTCTTACCGCGCTGGCGCTGCGCACCCGCCAGCACCGTATTGCCCTGCACCTCGATCTCACCGATCTGGAGCCCGATCACCGCATCGAGAAGGCCGCCGCCTTCTTCGCAGGCCTCCTATCGGCGCCGCGCGAGCATTGGGCGCACACGGTGCTGGTCTGCATCGATGAAGCGCATCTGCTCGCGCCGCATATGGCGGCCTCGGCCCGCGATGCCGAAACCCGCCGCCTTGGCGTCGCCACGCTCACCGACATGTGCGCGCGGGGGCGCAAGCGCGGGATCGGCACGATCATCGCCACGCAGCGTCTCGCCAAGCTTGCCAGTTCGGTGGTTTCCGAATTGCATAATCACCTGATCGGGCTCAACGTCTTCGACCGCGACGTGGCGCGTGCCGCCGACCTGCTCGGTTTCGGCGGCGATCAGGCGGCGCTGCTCCGGCAATTGCCACCGGGAGAGTTTTTCGCCTTCGGTCCCGCGCTTTCGGCGTTGCCGGTACTGGCGAAGATCGACACGACGATCACACCGCATATCGGCCGTACACCCGATCTGGTCGCCGCCGCCGACCTCGCCCCGGACGAGAGCCGCAGCCTGCTCGACCTCGACACCTTACGCGAGGTCGCACCAGCCAGGACCACCCATGCCGTCATGCGCGGCCAACGCTCGCTCGATGCTTTCCTGCTCGATCCCGCCGCGCCCGCCGCCGCGCGCATTGT
Organism: Novosphingobium panipatense; assembly: GCF_900182875.1. NCBI lineage: Bacteria > Pseudomonadati > Pseudomonadota > Alphaproteobacteria > Sphingomonadales > Sphingomonadaceae > Novosphingobium > Novosphingobium panipatense. Next base: position 15,367 of record NZ_FXUI01000013.1, on the reverse strand, counting down.
CGGCGCGCTGGGCCGCATCGCGCCCAACGCCACCACCGCAGACGACCTCGCGCGTCATCTCGCGCTCCCCGCCAATGACGTCGCTGCCGGTCTCGATCTGCTCGCCGCGATCGGCGCCTCGGACACCATGCCGCGCGGGGATACGCGTATCGCGCGCCTGTCGGCCCGGTTGCGCCTGCGCGTGGTCGACACCCCAGTCGTCGGCCTGGCGTGAAGGAAGCCCACCATGACCCAGACCAGCTTCGATCTCGACGCCGATATCGTCGAACTGACCCCGTTCGTCCCCGTGACCGAGACCGTGCCGACCATTCCTCTTTCTGAACTGGCTTTCCGCGCGGATGCATGGCTTCCCGATGAGACGGCCCGTCTCCGCGCGGCATTTATCGACGATTGCACGATCGAGGAAATCGCCGCCCGGCTTGGGCGGTCCCGAGCCGCTGTCGCTACCCGGATCCATGACCTTGGCGTGCGCCGTAATTCGCGGCGAGCATGGAGCGACTGGGACGACGCGGAACTGGCGCGCTGCTATGCCCACGAGCCGACGGCGACGTTGGCGGCGCGGCTGGGCCGCGGCGTGAGCGCACTCTATGCCCGCGCCCGGCTGCTCGGCCTCTCCGAGCCCGGATCCCCGCCGTACAGTGGCTGGGAGGACGCGCAGCTGCGCGCCGGCTACGCGAAAGGCGTTCCTGTCGCGCAGATCGCGAGCCTGATCGGGCGACCCTTCGCCGGTGTCATCTCGCGCGCTTCGGCGCTGGGGCTGCGCCATGCCTGCCAGCCGGACGACTGGAGCGATGCGGAAATGAACCGCGCCCTAGAACTCGCGGCAACCGGCGCACGATATGTCGCCATCGCCGAGGTTCTGTTGGCCGAAGGCTTCCCGGCCCGGAACAGTCGCAGCCTCGGTCAGCGCCTGCGTAAGCTGGGCTATGGCAGGGGCTGGGGCCGCCCGTGGATCGCTGAGGAGGACGCGCTTCTCCGCCATGCTTACGCGACAGGCGCGAGCCTGACACCGCTACGGGAGCGGCTTGGCCGCACGCCTCACTCGATCCGCTGGCGGGCCGAGGCGCTGGGGCTCAGGGGCTCGCATGTTCGCCGGGACGGATTTCGGCAGGGACCGGTGTGGACGCCCGAGGAAGAAGCGCGATTGCGGGCAGACTATGGCAAGGTCCCGACCCGCCAGATCGCCGAAGCGCTGGGCCGCGGCGTGCGCGCTGTTCTCTACCATGCGAACCACATGGGGCTGGTGCACGGGTTCATGCGCGCATTCAGCGCCGACGAAGACAGGGCGATTCGCAACGCTTGGGCATATGGCGTCTCGATGGTCGATGTCGCGCAGGCCCTTGGCCGCGATCCCGCCGTCATCGGCAAGCATGCCGCGCGTCTCGGCTGCCGGTTCAATGATCCGGCGCGGCCCACGCGCGGGCCGAAGACGCGGCGGGCGAACCGGCCACCTGTCACGCTCCACAGCCTGCTGGCGCTCGATACCGCTGTTCCGACCGGTGTCGATCTTCCGATCGCTGCCTGATCCCGGCCGCCGCTTCATTTCCGGAGGTTTCATGTCCACGCCTGTCCCGCCCAGCAGCCTGTCGTCTCTGCGGCGGCAACTCTCCAGCTTCGATCACGCGCTCAGAACGGCCCAGCAGCTGCGGCGTGCGACCGGTGTGCCGCACTATGTCGTGCACGGCGTCGCGCCGCTTCAGGCGTTCAGGGTTACGATGCGGCCGCCGGCCTGGCCCGATCGCTGGCTGGCGATGGTCGCATGACGATGCCATCTGCCAACTACCCGGTCGTGGCGGCCTGGGGCATGGGCGTAAACAGCACCGCCATGATTATCGAATGGGTGGCGAGGGGCCGAAGGCTGGATGCCGTATTGACAGCGGATACTGGCGCCGAAAAGCCCCAGAGTTACGCCTACCTTCCAATTTTTCAGAAATGGATGGATGATAGAGGCATATTCCACCATATTGTTCGATATGAGCCAAAGAAATTCAAGCATTGGCCGCCGTACTTCACAATATTGGAGAATTGCCTGACGAACTCGACTTTGCCATCTGCCTCATTTGGTAGAAAATCTTGTTCAGTCAAATGGAAGATACAGCCTAAAGAACTTTGGGTGTCAAAATGGCAACTTGCAAAGAATATATGGCAGGTTGGCGGTAAGGTTGTCAAGCTGATCGGGTATGACGCTTCACCTGCCGACAGCCGGCGTTATGCAAACCGCGAAGGCATCGTGGATGCCCGATACGACTATCTTTATCCGCTTCTGCACGAATGGCATTGGGACCGCGACGCCTGCATCCGGCGAATTGAGGCGGAAGGCCTGCCGGTTCCCCCGAAATCGAGTTGCGTCATCTGTGCGCATATGCGTTCCGAGGAAGTCGTGCAATTGCCGCGCTGGGTACTTCGATTGATCGTGTTGGTTGAGGCGCGGGCCGCGCCACGCCTGCGCAATGTCGAGGGATTGTGGCGTCGGGCGACAAAAGCCCGTCCCGGCTCCATGACCATGTTCATCCGGCAGCGAGGGCTTCTTGATCCCGACGAGATCGACGCCATCGTCGCAGGCGCACCTGTCGATCTTATTGATTTCCAGCGTGTCGCTGCGGCCATTCCCGTGGACCGGCGGCCCCATATATGAGAATGGATCGATCGCTTCAATGAAGGTGTCGATAAGCTCGCCGCCTGATTACCTCACCCGCATGGGACGTGATGTTCATTTAGCCAGCCTCGCGCACTGGCTATCCGCAAGGGCGACCGCTCGTTCCGTTGGAACCTGCGGGATGACGCCGCCCTTGACTCTTCGCGCGTGCAGCATTCACAATCTGTCCGGCCTTGAGATCTGGCCGCCCCTGCGGTCAAATGTCCCAATCTTCAAGGCCACCTGCGCACCCGAGGGGCAGGCGGGTTATTTCATCGTCAGGGCCGCGATGGCGCAGGAAGGCCCACCGCATAGGGGCATCGCAGTCCTGGAGAACGGCTTATGATCTCTTTGGTGTGGCGCTTCGTTTTTTGTCCGCTCGATCGTCATAAATCGTTCCGGAGAGATATGTGGTGGAACGGGGATCATTACATCGGAACCTGCCAATACTGCGGCTGCGCGATCCGGAACGATGGGCCGCGTAGGTGGCGCCGCATCCTTGCCTAGCGGATGGGCCGGGTCAGGGGGCGGTGACCGATGCAGGCGCAACCCCTTGATCACAGGCCAATGTGGGCACTTCGCTCCAGCTGCTGTTTCTGGTGCTGTCGCCCGGCCGCGGCACCGTGATTCCCAAATCTTCCATGAGGCTTCGACCATGTCTAAGGTTCGCATCGGTGAGTGGAATATCGATCTGGCCCAGGCCACCGCGTCGAAAGGCGACATCGAGGTGAGGATCTTCACGCATGAAGACGGCACCTACACCATCGCGTATTCCGGCCTCGAGAGCAGCGAAACCGCCCGCCTTCTGGGACCGGAGGTTCTTGACGCTTTCCAACGAGCAGGGGCCAAAGCCTTCGAGCAGGGGCCTGAGTAGAAACGCGAGACATTCCAACTGAAGCTCTGGACTATCTGTGGCCCGCATGTTGCAATGCAATATTCCCGCGAATCAGGAGGCTTTCTTGAAAGAATTCTCGATGATCCGCCACCTCGGTTTCGTGGCGGCACGACGCGGCGAGCCCACATCGGCTAATCCCTACAGGACATATCTCGAACGGATAGCCTGGATAGGCGGTTACTCCGAAGGCCGCGTGTCCCAAGCGTTCGGCACGATGCTGACGTCCTACGATACGGCACGTAAGCGGTAGCCGAAACACTGGCTCCAACCTTTACGCTCTCGCCATTTCCCAGATTGGCCGATCACGATGTTACATCAATTTCAATCCCCAACTCCCGACGGGCTGGGGTTTTGAGCGGTCGTACCCTCCTTCTTTCGAAGGCCAGTCTTTCCGCCGCGCGGCCCGCCCCTATCTTTCGCTCGCTCCCGATACCGGGACCGCACCTGCCGGTGCCGCCGACCACGCCGCTCCCGCAGTGTCTGCGATGACCGCCGGTTCACGCCGCTGCCCCTCGCTACGGCGACTCCCGCCAGCGTAGCACCCGCGCGGCTACCGCCGCGCCCCCGGCGTCGCGCCCCAATCCACCCTCGCCATCCCTCGCGCCGCGCCTCTGCCCCTGATCGTGCCGTGTGGCGCGCGGAGTTGCGGGCGGCCGGGGCGTTGCGTGTGGACCGCAGCGGCGTCGCGCTGGTGGAGGCGGTGCGCCTCGCGGCGGGCGGGCGGCGCGGGGGGTGAGGGCGGGATAGAGAGGAGAGAAGGGCCGGTGAGGGTGTCGCCGAGAATGGTTTCGAGCGACATTCGAAAGGTAAAGACGATGAACATCGGTGAAATCTTTAATCGGAACGGCCGTCTGAAGGGCTCGATCGCCACCCGCACCATCGATCTGCCCAGCGTCGGGCTGCGCAAGGTCGTGAGCGATAATCCGAAGGCTCCGGTCTACGAGATCCTCGCGCTTAACATCGCCCGCCGCTACGTCCAGATCGGCGCGCTGTGGGAGGCCGTGTCGAAGCAGGGGGATGTGTTCCTCGCCGGGAACATCGACGACCCCAGCCTTCCCGAGCCGCTGCCGATCGCGCTCTTCCCGGCCGATCATGGCGGCTACATGGTCGCCTGGCGTCGCGACACCATGCGCTCCGATTTCGGTGGCGGCATGGGCGCGAGCAGCGGCCGGTACGACGATCGCGGCCCGGGCGATCAGGGCGGCTTCGGCGACAGCACCGTGGGTGCCGGCGGCGAACGGTCGGGTTCGGACACCTCGTTCGAGGAGGAAGACCCGTTCTGATCACACGCTGATCAGTCCCATCGGGCCGGGGAGGCGTCAGGCTTCCCCGGCCCCTTTCATTTTTCGCTCATGAGGAGACATCCCATGCGCCGCTCTTCATTGCATTCTTCCGCCCCGCTGACCGACCTTGCCGCGCTCTCCGCGGCGATCATGGCCAGCCCCTCGATCCGCGACCTGCTCGCGCGGCATGTCGAGGGTGCGTCTCCCGTGCCGGACATCCCGGCGGGCATCACCTGCGGCGAAATCATCGCCGCCATCTACGACCTGCTCGAGAATACGCCGCTCGCGCCGCACGCGGCCGGGATCGTCGATGCCGTCCTGACACGCGCGGCATTCGTCGCGTCCGCCCGGGCCAGCAGGCACTGACCCGGCACGACACCCATGCAGGGCCGCGACGCCACCCTCGCGTTCGCGGCCTTTTTCCTTTGCCCCCCTGACAGGGAGAAGTTCCATGAGCCACGACCATTCGCGCAGCATCAGCCGCTTCGCTGATCTGCCCGCGCTGTTCGCCGAAGTGACCGCGACCCCGGAATTCCAGCGCGCTTTCGGCGATCCGATCCCCCTCTCGATCATCAGCCCGGGGGATGAACCGGGCGAACACGACATGCCCGAGCCGCTCCACGCACAGGCCGATTGCGCCGGGGTCATCGCCACCATCTTCGACCTGCTGACCGACACCCGCCTCGATGCACTTGCCCCCGAGATCGCATGGGGCATGGTGAACAGCTTTCATTTCGTCGCCGGAAAGCTCGAACGGCAGGAAGACCTGCTGGCCGACGAACTGCGCGACATGATGCGCCGCTCCGACCTTTCCGAGGTGTTTAATACCGAGCTCGAGGAGAAGCAGCTGCTGTGCCAGTCGCTGTCCGAACAGCGCGAAGCGGTCGAGTGCATGCGCGACTATGCGGCCGACACCTTCCGCGTGCTTTCGGGCCGTCCCTGGTCGCCCGCACGCGGTTCGCGGGTCTCGAAGGTCGCCACCGCCACGCAGGTCGCGATACAGGACGTCCTGCGCGCCCGGGAACTCGCCGAGCGCGAGCGGTACCGCCCGCGTGGCCCGATCGTCGTCGCCTCGGGCCATGCCGAATGGCACGACTGGCAGATCCTGTGGGACCGGCTCGACGCGATCCTCGCGCGGATCCCGCACATGACGCTGGTGACCACCGCGCAGCGTAAGGGCTTCGATGCGATCGTGGCCTCGTGGGCGGGGAGCCGCGAGGTCCAGCTCGTCACCTACTCGCTGATGGGCGCGGGGCGCGGCGCGCCCTTTGCCCGTAATCGCAAGCTGGTCGAACTGAAACCCGTCGAAGCCGTGCTGGGCGAGGGGTCGGGCATCCAGGCGAACCTCTATCAGGCGCTGCGAAAGGTCGGGGTTCCGATCCATGCCTTCCGAAAGGCCGATCAGGCACCTGCCGAGAAGATCACCGCGCTTCCGCGGGGCCGCGTTCGCCGGGTAGCCTGACACCGAAGTCTCAGTGCATTTTTCGAGGGACGGCGCGCCGCGCCGTCCCCCTTTTTTGCGCAAGGGGCGTGCAGGGTCGTGAGGTCGCGGGCGCTCCACTGAGAGGTAAGCGCCTGGAGGCACCCGTTGCGAATCAGGGGCATCGAGCCCCAGATTCGCAAAGCCTCTTCTCTCTCTCAAGAATTCCAATCGTGGCACGGGACCGCGTCGGCCTCAAGGACGACGGGGCCCCACCATTTTTCCGGGCGGGTCGGGCGTCATGCTTCCATTCGGGCATTCTGGCCGCCCGGAAAAATCGTGACCCCCATCGCCGGCTGCGCCGGTCGCGTTCCGCGATCCTTGACCCCGCCGCTCGGAGCCCGTGCCCAGGGGGGAACCTCTTTCGTTTCTACAGGAGGTTCCCATGACGAAGATCCACCGCAGCGTCCGCCCGTTCTCCGACATCGCCGAATTCATCGCGCAGGAGACGATGGCGGGCACCACCGACGACTTCCACGCCGCCTTCTCCTCCGATCTCGACGGGGTCCGCATCGGGCGCGGCGAGGAGGAGATGGCGACCGACATGCCCGATCCTCGCGAAGCCCAGCTTGCCGTCGAACTGATCGTCACGACCCTCTTCGACCTGCTGCGCGACACGCGGCTGCAGCCTGCCGCCGAGCGCCTCGCATGGGGCATCGTGAACAGTTTCCATCACGTCGCCGACCAGTGGCAGGGGCAGGCCGATAAGGCGACGCGCGACGTCCAGGACCTGCTGCGGCGCGCCGACGGCAGCGAAATCCACGGCGTCGAACTCGAGCAGGCACAGGGCGAACTCGAATTCCTCGACGAAGCCACCGACGCGCTGCGCTGCATGCGCGACCATGCCGCCGACGTCTTCCACACCGAAACCGGGCGGCCGTGGTCGGCACCGAAGGGATCGCTGGTCTCGAGTAAGCGCACCGCCTCGGTGATCGCCGCTACCGATTTCCTTGCCGCCCGCCGCCAGCGCCGCACCGACGCGCATAACCCGCAGGGGCCCATCGTGATCTTCTCCGGCGGCGCGGACTGCTGGTTTGACGACCGCCTGATCTGGGAGAAACTCGACGACGCGAAATCCCGGAACCCGGCGATGGTGCTGGCGACCACCGCACAGGATAAGGGATGCGACGCGATGGCTGCAGCGTGGGCCGCCTCGCGGAAGGTGAAGCTCATCACGTTCCGCCTCAGCGCGAAGCTGGGGAAGAGGGCGGGGTTCGTCCGGAACGAGCAGATGGTCGGACTGCGACCCGTTGAGGCGCTGGTCTGCGAAGGATCGGGCCTGCAGTCCCACCTCGCGCGCCTCGTGAAGGAGAAGCGTATCCCGGCGCGGTTCGTCAGGCTCAGCGATCAGGGATGGGAGGCGCAGTGAGGTTCCGCCAGAGGATCGGTCCGGTTCGCCGGGCCGGTCCTCATTTCCTTTTATCAAGCGTAGCTCTCGCCCCCGCTCAGGGACCCGCAGGCGGGTCCGTCGCGGGCGCGATGCGGGACCGCCAGACGGTCCCGGCCTCCTGCGCGCGGCTTCGCCGTGCTCGTCGCAGGGACACCCTTCGGGTGCGGTCTGGGCGGGATTGGCTGAGGGGGCGAGGCCCGCGTCCTGCCACCAGAGGAGAGGAGGGCAGAGAGGGGTGGCTCATTCGAGGAGATTAAAGCCATGTCCGAGCATCTGCACCTTTCTAATTCGGCCGTCTTCGTTTCCGGGTCGCTGTCCATTACCGCGCTTCCCGAACCCGTCATCGAACGCATCGAGGGTATCCTGTACCGCGCACTTCCCATCCTGATCGGGGACGCGCGCGGCGTGGATCGATTGGTCCAGCGCCATCTTTCCGATCGCGAGATCGCTGCTGTCAGGGTCTACTGTTCCGGAGAGGAACCGCGTCATAATCTGGGCGACTGGCCCGTCCGGCGCATTCCTACTTCCGGCAGAAAGGGCACCGCCGCCTTCCATGCCGCGAAGGATGCGGCGATGGCGCGCGATGCCGCCCTGGGTCTCGTGATCTGGGATGGTCGCAGCCGGGGCAGCCTTGCGAATATCCACCGGTTGGCGGCGCAGCGGCGCTTCATCATGATCTGGTTCGGGCCCGAAGCGCGGTTCATCACCCTGAGATCTGATTCCGACAGGGACAGCTTTCTCGAGGCGCATCCCTGCCGGAACCTGGTGATGACCAGCGCGTGATCAGATCGCTGCCGGCAGTCCCTTAATCGCCGTCAGCGCCGCGCCGCCGCCTACCCGGACCGCCTGTGTGAGAAGCTCGCGAAACTCCCTTTCCGTGAGCTTCTCCACCGGCATCTCCGCGATCATCGCGGCATATCTGCCCCGCAGCGCACGGCGCGCGATTTCCAGTTCATCGTTCATCTTGCGCTGACGCGCTTCGAGATCGGCGAGCCGATCCCTTTCCGTCATCTTCGGCATTTCCATCGTCCTTCCCCGATGGCCTGCCCGTCGCTTGCGACTGTGCCACATCGGCGGATCGGCGCAAGCGGGGATTGCCGCTTCCTGCGGAACCGGCGGGGCTTCGCGCCTGGCCGCCCTGTCGGTCCGTCACCGACCACATCCCATCCCATCCCATCCATCGCCCTGCGGTGCCTGTCGTCCGCGGACACCCCCATGAGGAGGCTTTCATGCTCACCATCGAACCCGATTACGACCGTTTCGTCGAAACCCATGAACCGCACTATTTCTCTGCGCAGGCGAGGGGGTTCGCTCTCATTCGCCAGATCGAACGCCACCTCAAACGGGCTAATTCCTACGCGGGCCAGTACTATGGTTACACCGATCACGAGACCGGCGACTTCGTGATCACCGACGAGTGCGACGAGGAATACGAGGCGGAATGGAACCGGGCTTCGGAGCTCGCCCGGATAGCTGCCCGCTCCAATGCGTATCGGATCATCCGGGCGCAGGGCCGTGACGACGAGGCGGCCATGCTCATCCTTGAAGCGCGCACGTTGGTCGCCCAGCAGGGCTGATCACATACTCCGGGGACCGGGCCTGACGCCCGGTCCCCTTTTTTGCTTTCGGGGAGACCCCACCCATGAACGCCATCCCTCAAACCTCCTCGCCACGCACCACCGCGCAACTGCAGCAAGGGTGCCCCGCCCCTGCCGGTACGAGGCTGCGCAGCGCAAGCGCGCTGCGTAAGGCGGGACGCACGGCGCGAGGCCGTTTTGTAATGGACCCTACGCACGGGTGCAGCGGGCGTATTAGCCTGTAGAAACAAGGTCATATTGCCGTAAGACCCGTATGACCCGGTTCCAGGGGAGCGTCGTACGCGGACCACGACGCCGACGAGGTCGGCCCTATCCCGTTGAGTTACCTTGAAATAATTTGTGGTACGCGTCAGACGCGGTTTCAGGATCTGTTCGACCGCCACCTTCATGAAAAGGGCTGGACTCGCTGGTGCATCGGACTGCGGGCCGGCGACGTGGCGCAGCTCCGCCTCACCGATATCGAGTGGCAGGCGGGTTCGCTGCGGATTACGGGCAAGTCGCGCCATGAAGTTCGCTTGCCGCTGCCCCAGGACGTCGGGGATGCGGTCGCGGCCTATCTCGAATGCCGACCGTCTTTCTGCCGAAGTGATCGCGTGTTCCTGAGCACGATCGCGCCCAGTCGCCCGTTCCTAAACGGTGACGCCGTCTCTTCGGTGGTCAGGCGCATCATGAAGCGGGCTGGCCTCGTGACACCGTTCAAGGGTGCGCACGTCCTGCGGCACACCGCGGCGACCGAGATGCTGCGCCACGGGGTGCCGCTCGACAAGATCGGTCTGGTCCTCCGGCATAGTGGCATCGACACTACGGCCCACTACGCCAAAGCCGATGTCACTCTTCTGAAGCAGGTGGCGCAGCCATGGCCGGAGGCGCTCTGATGTTGAAGACCATCGAGACCTATCTCGCACTGCGTCGTGCCACGGGCTTTGCGATGTCGAATGCCGAGTATTTGCTCAAAAGCTTCGCCGGCTTCGCGACTGAGCGCGGACAGGCGTATGTTCAAACGCAAACAGCCATCGATTGGGCCGCACTGGGACCGTCGATTGCGCAACGCGACGCGCGACTGAAAGCCGTCTGCCGCTTCGCACGCCATATCCGCGTCGAAGACGTGCGGCACGAGTTGCCCCCGCGCAATCACTTCGGTGCCCAAAAAAGGCGCCGGCCACCGCACATTTACTCGGGCACGGAGATCGCTCGCCTGATCGAAGCCGCTAGCCAGCTTAGACCTCAAGGAGGCCTGCGCCCGCTGACTTATGCGACCTTGATAGCCCTACTCGCGGTCACGGGGTTGCGCATCGGCACAGCTCGACCGCCGACATGACGCGGCGTTCGACGCGACCGAGATGGCCGTCATGGGCCAGGCGAAAAGCAGCACCGTGGCGGCGGAAAATATCCGCCACCTCCAGATCGGACCGCACGGGGTCGGCTCAGGCGGGCGGCACCACCTCGATGGTCAAACGATCGAGTGGGCTCTGCGTGCTTGCGATCGTCGTCGTCGCCACATGCGTGTAGCGCGCCGTCGTCGACAGGCTGTTGTGCCCGAGCAAGACCTGGATGATCCGGATGTCGACGCCGCTCTCGAGCAGATGGGTAGCGAAGCTGTGCCGCAGCGTGTGCACGCTGACCTTCTTGGTCAATCCCGCCGCCTTGGTCGCGGACCGGCAGGCCGAATGGAGCACGGAAACGTTGATCGGCTTGTCGCCGCGACCCGGAAACAGCCAGTCGCTCGGCCGCGCCAGGCGCCAGTAGGTCCGCAAGATACCGAGCAGTTGTGGAGAGAGCATGACCGTCCGGTCCTTGCCGCCCTTGCCGTGACGGACCTGGATAACCATGCGCGCGCTGTCGATATCAGCAACCTTCAGGTTCACCGCTTCCGAAACGCGCAAACCCGCGGCATAGGCCGTGGTCAGCGCCGTGCGTGCCTTCAGGGACGGCACCGCCTCAAGCAGGCGCACGATCTCGTCGGCGCTCAAGATCACCGGCAGCTTGCGGGGCGTGCGCGCATAGGCGATCCGCTCGGGAATCTCCGCCCGGTTCAGCGTCACGCCTTAGAAGAAGCGCAGCGCGCAGACAGTCTGGTTCAGCGCCGGCCAGGAAATGCCCTGCGACACCAGATACACTTGAAACGCGCGGACATCCTCCAGCCCCAGGCGGTCCGGCGAAGGGCCGAAATAACGGCTGAACTTCGTCACGGCATGGAGGTAGGATCGCTGCGTGGCTGGCGACAGGTTGCGAAGCATCATGTCGTCGATCATGCGACGGCGCAGCGGGCTCACCGCTGCCAAGGTGTCGGTCATGGATGGTCTCCTGATCAGGGGTTGGTCTTCAGCAACCAAACCTTCCCATCAGGAGGCCATTCCAGCCAGCGAACAACCCAGTGCCGCGTCAGCGGGTCGTCTAATCGCCCCTCGGTCAAGTCCAACGAATTGATCGTTCATAAAGATGCGCCGCGTGTGCCGGGTACAGGGTCGTCTACGCGGTCGATACAAATTTGATCGCCGCAGGATGGGTTCCGTAGCCGAGATCTTCCTATGTTCGTGACGCAATCTGCTCGCAAGGGGCAGTTGCTTCCCGCTTCGCGGAATGATCCCAACCGCGTCCCGGCAGGGACGGCTCGGCACGCCCCGAACGGGCGCTAACTGATGAAACGATAGATGATGCTGGTTCCGGCGCTTTTTCCTCCTATTGGTCAGGCCGGGGCAGTGGCTCCGGCATTTGGATCAAACAGCTCACCCGTCTTCAGCATCGAGTGCATGATTACCGCCAGTTTGCGCGCAAGGGCGACAGCGGCCCGCTTGAATCCCAAACGCTCTTTCAGCGCGAGTGCCCATGTTCGCAACGCGCTGGTCTCCGACGACCTGTTCAAATCACCGAGGCCGCGTCGTACAACAACGTGCGTAGCTTAGCGTCACCACGACGCGAGATGTGACCTTCATAGTCAACCTCGCCTGACTGATATCGCTTCGGGGTCAGCCCGACCCAGGCGCCCACCGCGCGCGAGTTCTTGAAGTTGATCGAATCCTCCACTGCTGCTGCAAAGGCCGTGGCGGTGACCGTACCCACGCCAGGTACCGAGGCGAGTAGGCGGCAGCGTTGATCCGTGCCGGCCATAACAACCAGCTGCTTGGTCAACTCCGCCACGCGAAGCCGAATATCGCCCCAGGCCTTAAGCAGTGGTAGGATGATGCGCGCCAAATTGTCTTCGTCTTCCAGAAGCGTAACTACGTTGCGCTCAAAGACGCTGCCTGCGCCTTTGGGTATTACGAGACCGAACGTCTTCATCAGCCCGCGTATCTGGTTCGACATCTGCACCCGCATCTTCATAAGTTGGCGTCGTGCTGCAATCAGCGTCCTCATTAACATGCTGTCGAAGCCTTTGACGCGGATCTCCCGAAAGAAACCTACCTCGGCCAAATGCGCCAGACCGTCAGCGTCGTTCGCGTCTGTCTTGTTCGCGGCCATGTCGAGAGCCGCCTTGGCATGGCGCGCGTCTATGCAGATCGCTGGCAAACCCTCCGCAGTCAGCGCATGAAAAAACCAAACCGAAAGAGGCCCTGTCTCGAACACCACGCGCTTTGCATTCGGCGCGCGTTTGCGGATCACTTCTGCGAGCAGCTTCGGATCCGACGGACACTTGCCACGCCAAACGCGCTTGCCATCCTGACGAATCGAAATCGAAGTGTCTTTCAGGGAAACATCGAGTCCTATATGCTGGTCCACGGTTGTCCTCCATCTGATGCTGGGCCCGGTCCAAAATCGTGAGCCCGTTCTTCATCTAGCGGGGGGCAACCAACCTTCCAGTAATCTCGAGCCCCTTGCCCATGGCCGGCGCTCCCGCGATTACGTCATGTTCGTTCGTTCAATCAATCATAACCGACTCATCCGATTCAACAATTTTCGACAACTACTTGATAAGTGATTCAAAAACTTATGGGTAATCGCAAGCCTCCCCGGATGCGTACGCTTCGCCCCCGGTCAGCGCCACCGCTATGGGCAGGCCCAACGCATTGATGCGGAGATGGATCTTGGTCGTAAAGCCACCTTTTGAGCGGCCAAGACCCTGACGCGGAGTCCCCCTCATATGATGAGTTGAAGGTCAAGGGGATATCTCGTCGTTTCGTATCTCCCGGTCGGCATCGGCATCCAGCTGAGCCCGTTCACGAGTACCGGCGGGTGTGCCTCGCCTGTACCACCTCATATCCGGTCGCCGCTCGGGACGGCTGCACCATAATCCCGCATTCGGGGACGCGGCTCAGGAGAACGGAACCCTTCTTTTGAGCGGCGTTGGAAGCCATGGGGGGGCTTCGGTCCGTTCGCCTGGATCCGTCAGGACCGATCAGGTCCTGAGGATTGGAGTGTATCGCGAGCAGCCCTTCGCTACGCTGCGGTCATGGCGACTCCCTCGATCACGACCCCTGCGGTCACGTAATTCCACAAGGCAACGAGCAGCTTGCGCGCCAGCGCGACGATCGCGACCTTTCGACCTCGCCCGCCGCTGTGGCTTGCCCGTTTCATGGAACCAGCGTGTGAGAGCCGCGTCCGGCTGATAGCGCAGCCATAGCCATGCCAGCTGGATCATCGTCGTGCGCAGTCGTGGATTGCCTGCTTTCGAGACGCCCTGTTCACGATCGATCGAGCCGCTTCGCCAAGGCGAGGGTGCAAGCCCTGCATAGGCCGCGACCTGGCGCCGATTGTCGAACTGTCGGAATAGTCCCTCGCTCGTGAGGATGTTGGCGGATTCCGCGCCGATACCCTTGATCCCCGTCAGCATCGCTTGAGGCGAGGTCTCATGGGCTTGGGAGCACAGGGCATCGCGTTCGGCTTCGACGGCCTTGATCTGTCCGTCCAATAGCTCGAGCCGGTCCAGTTCACGACAAAGCTGTGCCTTGAGATGGGTAGGCAATGGGCGGCCGTCGCCGGTTCGCAGTTCTTCCAGGCGCTCACGGCGGTCGCGACGAACAGGCTCATAATGCCGGATGCCGACGCCAAAGAGCAGCCCCTTGATCCGGTTGACGTGCCGTTTGCGTTCCTCGATCAGCGCCTTGCGCTCTCGGCCAATCCGGCGGCGATCCTCATCCTCGACTGCAGGCACACGGACCATCGTGCAGACGCGAGGCTCACCGCGCATCCATGCCATCAGCGTGCGGACCAGCGTCTCTCCGTCGATGCGATCGGTCTTCGCCTGGCGATGCCGGCGTGACACCGCGATCGATGCGGCATCCACGACATGGCTTGCGATCCAACCTTCCGCCTCAAGCGCGCGATGGATCCAGAAGCCATCAAGCCCCGCTTCCTGGATGACCACTACACGATAGAGCCTGCCCTCCCGGGCCCGTGTCTTCTCACGCAAGGCACCCAAGCAGGCCAGCAATGCGGGCAGGTCGCCGCCCGGCACCCAGTGACGCGACATCCGCTCGCTGCCAGGCGATAGCGAGGTCGCCAGCCAGGTCGATTTCGACAGTTCCAGCGAAACGAAAATTGCGCCAAGGTCAACCCAGATGGCGGCAGGCGGCGAGATTGATTCTGCTGACATGGCAAATCCTTTCAGAGAGGTTGGTAGCAAACCGACTCTGATCTCCCTCAGGCCGCTGTCCACTTCTCATCATGGGATCTTTTGCGCGGGCTGAACAGTGGTGCGCCCGGATTATTGTGCTGTCGATCATCTGTAGGCTGGGGTTGCCGCCCCCGCTTTCGTTGAAGGCTTCGAGCAGCAACTCCCACAAGCCTGACAGCGTCCAGCGCCAGAACTGGCGGTAAACCGATGACCATTTGCCAAAATGCTCGTGCAGGTCGCGCCGGGCCACGCCCGTCCGTGCGATCCAGAAAATCCCATCGAGGACGAGGCGGTGATCTCGCGGGCGCCGCCCGCTGCGCGCCCTGCGCTCGATCACAAACGGCTCAAGACACGTCCATTCCTCGTCGCTCATCAAACCCCGGATCAAGACAGCCTCCCACTTGGCTACCTTCGAGACGCCGGCCCATTACGGCATCTAGCTAGTGGTTTCCGCCTGACATAAGAGTCCGGTTCGGGATTCCCTTTGTTGCGTTCGCATGCGAGTCTGGCGCATGCGCACAGGAATATCGTTCAC